>JAAYMP010000015.1 GCA_012521315.1 Bacillota bacterium | reverse complement strand
CCCGATCCCACGTACGCCCGGTCCACCTTTAACCGAAATCGACGGGACAAGGGTCGGCGTCCCTCCGATGCCCTCGACCCCGGCTCCTTCCCCGCTCCCCCGTCCACAGACGCCGTTACCGTCAGGGAGACCGCCAATCCCTTGCAAACCGCAGCCGCTATTCTCACCACCGAAGCCAACCAAACCGGGGCTACTATCGCCCCCGAAAAATTCGCCACCCTCCCCGCTTCCGGTGTTGCTGATCCTAAAGACAGGTCCGGCCGATGCCGCACTCCCGGTAAAAGGAAGGGTTAAATCCGGCTTTTTCTTCCCATCCGCCCCTTTTTTCCCCCTTTTTACCGAGAGCGGTAAAAGTTTTTGTTGCAACCTTTCTAAATCACGGAGTAAAGAGAGGGCAACCCCCGTTTGGCAGGTCACGCTCTGTCTTTTGAGGAGCTTTCCAGTCATGACGCCAAGAATGTCAAGCACGGCATCGGGATTATTCCGTTTTGCAATGGCCAA
Organism: Bacillota bacterium; assembly: GCA_012521315.1. Classification (GTDB taxonomy): domain Bacteria; phylum Bacillota; class UBA4882; order UBA10575; family UBA10575; genus Capillibacterium. The sequence continues at coordinate 1,208 of JAAYMP010000015.1, read as the reverse complement.
AGCAATGTCCTCAAGCAAGGATGCTTTTAAGAACGGGGCCACCGGTAAAGAATAAATCTTCCCCTGGATCATTAACAACTTGATCAGAAGAGAAACCCTTTTTTCCTTCACCACCAATCACCCGCCATGTCTTTTTACGATATAATAAGCAATTGCCGGGATATCGGTGCCTTCTCCCAACTCTTAAAACAGAAAAGCCCTGATTGTCTTGGCAATCAGAGCTTATCAAATCCTTTAAGATTCCTCAATGATCTGCGAAGCGGATTAAGATCCCTTACTTTATTTTAGCAAGGAGTCCTGACGAACCTCCCTTTCCCTTCCGGAGACAACTCCCCCCAACGCATGCCGATCAGGCGGGAAACAAAGGTCGAAGGGATTATACCACCCAGGAACTTAAGCAAACGGTTGACGGCGCCGGGAATATAGACGCTGTGCCCTTTTAAGGCATGGTCAATCGTCTTGGCGGCAACATAGCCCACATTTTTGGTAGTAATTCTCCCCATCAGACCTTGCGCGGCGATTCCCCGGAGAGCCCTTTCGGTGGTCGGTAATCCCGCTGGGCAAAGAACGGTAACGGTCCCGCCGATCCGGCGCAGTTCTTCCCGGAGGGCCAGGGAAAAATCGAGCAGGAAACGCTTGGAGGCGGCGTAGGTCGCTTTGACCGGCATCGGATAGAATGAGGCCAGGCTGGAGGTATTAATAAGCCGGAATGGTTTGCTTTCGTCCCGGGCTTCCAAAATGGCATGGGTCATCTCCAAATTTGCTTCAATATTGACCTGTAAAATCGTCCTGATTTGCTCACGGGTTTTTTCGGCAAAATACCCTTCATAGTCGACGCCGGCGATATTGATCAGACTCCAAAACCGCAAGTTTTTATCTTTGATCCATTGAAAAAGCTTCAGCCTGGATTCGGGGTTGGTCAAGTCGCAGGCGCTGTACAAAACCTCTATTCCATAGGTGGAAGATAAACCGCGCGCCAGATCGGATAATTGTTCTTCGCCCAGATCCGTCAAGAATAAATCCCAACCGCGGGAAGCGCACTCGACGGCAAAGGCCCCTGCCCAACCCACCGGTTGCCCCTGTAATACAAACGAAGGATTTCATCTGATCGCCCCTTTTCAAATATCCGTTTTAATCAACTGCTTTAATTATACAGGCGAAAAGGGCAAAAGTCAATCGTGTGTTTTAAATATTTGTTTTAAACGTAT
>JAAYMP010000014.1 GCA_012521315.1 Bacillota bacterium | reverse complement strand
TCGCCGGTCAGGCGCAGGGCGAAGCCTTCCAGCCGCAGACCATCCATGATCACCCTTCCGCCCAAACGGAAACGCCCGCGGCCCAGCCGCCCTTCCAAGTAACTTCCTTCCCGGTTGTTCAACCCCCGCACCTCCAACCCGCGGCTGGAGAAGGAAAGGATCCCGTTTAGATCCTTGAGTTCCTGAGCGATGCCGTTGATCGTTCCCCGCCCGCCGGCAATCGCCATCTGCCCCACCAAATAGGGATTGCGCCAGGTCCCGTTCAAAGAGATCAGGCCGTCGAGCTTCCCTCCGGTAAATATTGTTCCGGCAAAAAACGTGTTTAAAACGCTGGCTTCCATTTTTTCCGCGGAAAGCCCGAGGTCGATCTGGTTATACCGGTGGGGCCAGGCCGTCGGTAACCGCAAGGCGCCAAACCACTCCGGGTTTAGCGGGATACTCCCTTGAATCGAAAGGCGCTGGTTCCCCAGATCCTGCGCTTCCAGCCACACCAGGTCATCGTTGATCCGGCCGCCAAGTCCCAACGAATCAACGGCGATACTCCCCCAGACAATCTCTTTCAGGAGGGCGTTAAACTCCCCTTGCATCCCGTCATCCGTCGTCGCCAGCGTCATTTCCAGGTCAAAACGGCCCTCCGCCGACGGATCAGACCGTCCGGCCAGCGCAACCAATGGTTTGATCGAAAAATCTTTGGTCCGGGCGTTAATCTCCATTTGGACGCCGGGAGTATAAACGAGCGAGACGAATAACTCTCCCCGGCCGTCATCAAGCAACAGGCGGTTGACCGTGATCTTCGAATCATCGATCTGTAAGTCAAGCTCGCCACTTAATGGCGTATACCCGTTGAGCTCCCCATTTTCGAACCGGGTAATCAAACGAAGGTGGGGCTGATCCAAGAAGCCAAAGAGACGCAAATAACCCGTCAAATCGGCATCAAGTCGCAGTTTTGGGGCGCGCCCCACCATAAGCAACAGATCGGCCAACCCGGCCTTCTCCATTTTTAAGCCCAGATCGAGATAGGGTGCTCCTTTCGTCCAATCAACCTGACCGTACACGGTTACTTCTTCTGCGCCCCGCCTCACCCGCAAGCGGTCGCAGGAGAGCTTCCGGTCGGACCAGGAGAGTTCACCCCCGAGCCAGTCCAGGGCAAACCCGGCAAAGGCCGGTTCGGCTATACTCAGCTCTCCCGCAAAGACCGGTTTGGCGATGGTCCCCTGCAGTCTCCCTTGTCCACTCAGCGTACCGGAGATTTTCTTTAAAAGCTCCGGGTTGGGTAAATAGCCCCCGACAAGCTTGTCCAGCGCGGCGAGGGGAAAGTTCACCGCGGCCACGTCCAGATCCAGTTGCCGGCCGGCCCCGATCTTTCCGCTGCCCTCCAGTCCCAGCTCCGCGGAACCAAGCAGGAGACGGTCAAGTTGGAGCTCCCCTTGTTGCCAGCGGAAAGCAACCGCCGCCTCCCCAAAGTAATAACCATTAAGTGCCAACCAGGCGCCGGTCACTTCCCCGGAAAGAAGCGGGGCTTCCCAACCGGTGGCCTTGAGCTTGAAGTCGGTTAACCCGGCCATGGTGACCAGGGAAAAATCGGGAAAGAAGGAAGTAAGGTCCTCAAGCGACAAGCCTTCGCCATTGGCCTCCAAAGCATAGAAGGGCTGGTCTTGCCACTCTACCAACCCGGCGAGCTTGATTTCGCCGGCCGGGGTGAGCAGAAAGGAATCATTCAAGCACAGTCGCCCCTGTTCCGCCTTCCCCTTGAGCTTTAAAACACCAAGTTCCTGCCCGTTATAGGTCAAATCATAGACCTCCAACCAACCTTCGCCCTTGAGCCGCCGGCTGTCGGTCCAGTTTCCTTCCACTTGTAACAACCCATTAATCTCACCGTTTAAAACGGCAAAGGGGTGGGGCAGCAACCCGTCATCCGGCTTGACCCCGTGCAGGAGGAGGTCCCCCTGGAAATCACCGGTGTCAGCATGAAGGGAGCCGGTCGCCGTCATGGTGCCCCCGTTTTCCCGCAAAACCGCCCGTACCGTCAGCCGGTCCCCGTCGCTACGCAACAAAAGTTGAAGCTGGTCATAACAAAAACGGTCCACGCTCCCGGCCGTAACCACCAGTTCCGCCTCGCCGGACAGCGCCGGCAGTTGGCCGTTTAAAACCAGATCAAGATCGGCCGTCCCGGTCAGCGCGGGGAATCCTTCCAGCCATAACCACGGCGGGATCTGGTCCAGGGCAACCGCCTGCGCCTGCACGTCCAGCTGCAGAATGGGCGTGCCGGTCAATTGTCCCAACTCGCCGCGGATCACCGCTTGTCCGCCCAAAGCCTGCACGGTTAACCGGTCAATCGCCAGGTGATCCTTCGCCCATGAGTAGACCCCGCTCATCCTTAGCGACGGCACGGTCGTCCCCGCCACCTGCAGGTGACGGCCGGCCAGTTCGCCTTTGATCTCGGGCGCCGCCAACCGGCCATGTACATGGAGCGTGGCGTCAACGCCGCCGCCGGTCAGCGGCAACCCCTCAAAGGCAAGGGTTTCGAGGGGGAAATCCTTGATTTCACCCTTTAGATCCAAAACCGGATCGGAAAGAGCCAGGACCCGCCCCTGCAAGAAGAAGGGGGCCCCATTGATCCGTCCCTGCAAATAAGAGAGGTGAAGCCCGTCACCGGCGAGCCGCGCCAGCAACTTCAGCTCGTCCAGGACGGCGGGGGTTCCGGCCATCGCCAACCGGCCGTCCGTCATCCGCACTTCCCCCGCCAGCACCGGGGCGTTGAGTCTCCCGCCAACTTGCAGGTTCAAATCGACCAGTCCGGCCAGGTCCACCGTTTTCAACTGGGGAATAACCGCGGCCCAATCCGCCGCATTCAAACCGGTCGCATAAAGCTGCCCATCCAGATCAAGGGAAGTGGTGGCCAGGTTTCCTTTCAGGCTAATCCGGCCGCCGTGGTACTCACCCTTCAGATGCTGCACCGCAATTCCAGTGGACGAGACCGTCAACTCCGCGTTGAGGTCTTCCAGGGGGTATGGCAATACCGCCAACTCCCACCGTGAGCCAGAGAGCGCCAGCGCGGCCGTGTCCAAACTTACCTTCCCCCTTTGGAGTAAGAGCTCCAGCTTAGAATCGACTTTCCCCGCCACTACCTTGTACTCGCGCTCGTAGCGGAAAAGGCGAAAGACCTTCTCCCCCCATAACGGCGCGGAAGCCGAGTTCACCTTGATCCTTAGTTTTCCTTCTTTGCGTTGCACGGCATAGGCCACTTCCACCGCCGCCGTAGCTTCCGGGTCAAGCATACTTTTCCCTTCGGCGGTGGCCCGGATCTGGGGGAAACCACGCAGGTCCACATGGCCTTTCAACTGTGTGAAATTACCCCACTCCCATTTCCGACCAGGTTCTTCCATGATCAGCTGAGAATTATAAAGGCCAACCGTAATCGGCAAAATACCGCTCCCGCCGTCAGGGTCGAAACCGAATAGTTCAATGGTCTCCCAAAACCAGACCGTCGTTGTCATCAGATCCAAATTCCGCAGGCTCTTATTTAAAGACCCGGTGGTCAACAGTTTAAACCAGTCCAGTCCGAGGCGGATTTTTTCCGCCGTTAAAACCGGCTTCCCCTCAACAGTCCGGATCTCCACCTTCCTTAACTCCGGGGCGAAAAAGAACAGACCAACCTCGTTGATCCGTACGTCCGCCGCGAGAAAACTGGACATCTCCTTCTCCACCAAGTCTTTGATCCGCCCCGCCGGCGCAGTGGAGGGAAAAAACTTTACCCCCCAAACGAAAACCACAACAAAGAAAAGAAGAAAGAAGGCATAAAGGAACCGGATTTTCCCTGTCCTTAACCGCAAACCCTGTTCCCTCCTTCTTTCTGCGTTAGTTAAGTTTTACATTAACCAAAGGCCGGTCGGCAATGGAAAATCAACATGCAATGATCGAAATCTCCACATCTATAGAAACGAACCATTACCCAATCGGTTCCCGTCATTCGCTAAAACCCGCTACCACTCATCAACCTCAAGCCGGCGCGCGAACTCATCTTTTAACCGGGTTGGAGTTTCATCACCGGTCACCGGTAAAACTTCAACCTCGATCTGTTCTTCACCGACAATCAGATAGGAAGTATCAACGGTCTGTTCGCCGTAGGAATAATCCTCCCCGGCTTCGTCCGCAACCGCTTCCGCTCCCTCAACGGGTGTCGCTGATGATTCTGCTCCTTCCAGGCCTGCGGATGGTAAAAAACCTACGACCAACTGATTATTCTTAATTCTGGTCCGGTAATCCGCCAGTCGCTCTTCCAGGCTGGCGCCGGATTGGTATAAGTCCAGATTGTACATTTCTTCCTCGGTATTCCCTTCTTCCCCGGAAACGTAGTCGTAGTCATTTCCATAGACCATCAAGACCCATTTACCAGGGGTGGACGGCAGTTCCACCTCAAGGGGCATTTGGACCACCTCCCCCCGGTAGGGATGGAGGTGAACGGTGAGGATGGCTTTTTCACCCGGCGCAAACTCCTTCTTTGGCAGTTCAACCTCGATAATCCTTGCCCATAACAACTCCGGATTAACCTTTACCCGGACCTTGACGCTGGTTAGTCCCGGGTGGACAAATTCGTTGCCTGTGAGCACCCGGAGGAGCTCCCCAAGTTCCTGCACGGCCGCCACGGCCACATCCGGTCCGCAGAATAAATTTTCCCGCTGAAAAAGGGCGAAATTATCCCCCGCCAGCTCAAAGTAGACGTTGGCGGTGCCGGAACCAATCAGGTCCAGCGTCCGGTCGATCGTATCGATCACCCCAGCCAGCACCAGGTTGGGGAGGAGATTTTCCTCGTTGACCACGGCAAAAGCAAAACTGCGGACCAGACCTGATTCTTCATCGGTTACTTCGGCGGTTACTTCCACCATTTTGGGCATCACCCCAAACTCTCCGGCCAAGCCCGCCCCCCGGTCTTGGGTGATTCGCCCCCGGTAGGGAAAGGCCACCCCGATCTTAAAGGGCAGATCCTGGTTGTCGATCACGCCCAAGATCTCGGCGCCGCCCATCCCAAAATCAACCTTGCCGCGGTTTAAAAAGGGGTGGCCAAAGCCGAGAAATTTCTGCCCATCCAACCAGGTTAATGTTCCAAGCGCCGTAACCTTATAATCACCCTCCACCAGCGTAACGGTGAGGGCGCTGCCCGGTTGCCACTGCGGGGCCGCCGCCGACGCCCTCGCCTTCGCCTTCGGCGCCACCGCCGCCAACGGCAGGGAAGTGGGGAACGCCCTTCCGCCTCCCTGGGGCAACGTAAAAGCCCCTTGCCTTTCGAAGACCTTAAGCAGGTACTGGTGGGCCCGGGGCCCGTAGCCGGAAAGAAACAGCGGCGCCGTCACCGGAAAGGCCCGGAGCCAGTTCCCGTTGGCCGGCGTTTCCCCAAGGGTTACCCCGTCAAAACCGGCTAACCCGCCCCCAATAAAACTAAAGGTCTCTGCCTCTTTTCTTGACCACAACGTAAGCATCTCTTCGATCGGCGTGACCAGGGCGTAGCCATGATCGCTGCTATTGAAGCCATAACCAATGGCGCCGATCAGTTTATCCCCAACAAACACCGGGCTTCCGCTCATCCCCGCCGCCAAAGTCTGTCCGCCGGTAAAACTAATCAGAATCAAATGGGCAACGGAACCGCTCCCTTCCAAAACGCCAACAACTTCCACCGGAAATGACTCCACCTTTGTCCCGGCAAAAACGGTTAAACCGTAACCGGTCATCCCCGGCCGCACAGCCGACAAAGGAAGAAACGGGTCGTCAGCCCTAACGGAGATCCCGGCGACCAGAAAGCATAAGAGGACAAGGATGACTTTTGGGATTCGTATTTTCATCCAAAAACGCTCCTAAAATCAATTTTCTCCACATAACGTCCCAAGCGGTAATGGCAGATGATCCAAGTATATTAAAACCACCGCAAGATATTACTCCGTCCGGTTTATATTCTGTTTACCCCGCCAATATCCTGCAAGTATTTCTGGGAAAAAAGCCGAAGCAGGAAGAGATAGGGGGAAGCGGGAAGAATAAAACGGGGGAAACCTGATGTTCAATATCTAAATCGAACAAAAAATAAATCGGATTAAGGAAACTCGGAAATTGTGCAATGGAGGCCTTGTGATGCTGGAGAAAGAAACCCAAATGCGTTTCAGTCGGATGGAGAAGTTGATCGGTACCGCCGGGGTAAACACCCTGCGGCAAGCGCGGGTCGCGGTCGTCGGGGTGGGCGGCGTCGGCTCTTTTGTCGTGGAAGCCCTGGCGCGGGCAGGAGTCGGCTGGTTGGTGCTGGTCGACCACGATCGGGTCGAGCTTTCCAATACCAACCGCCAGCTTCATGCTTTAACCGGAAATTACGGCCGGCCAAAAGTGGAAGTGATGGCCGAACGCGTGAAGGCAATTAATCCCGAGGTAATCGTCGTTCCCTGGCCGGTCTTTGTGGGAAAGGAAAACCTCCCTGCCGTCCTCCACGGTGACCTTAGTTATATCGTCGACGCCATTGATACGGTCACCGCCAAAATCGCCCTCATCCGGTATGCACGGGAACGGGAAATCCCCGTGGTCTCCGCGATGGGGGCCGGGAATAAATTGGATCCTTTGGCGCTGAAGGTCGCCGACATCAGCCAGACCCATACCTGTCCATTGGCCAAAGCCGTCCGGAAGGGACTGCGCGACTGCGGGATTACAACTGGGGTCAAAGTGGTCTTCTCCACCGAACAACCGGTCCCCAACCCGAAAACGACGCCCGCCGTACCCTCCACGGAGACAAGCTGTCCTGCTTGCCCGCAACGAGCGGCCGTAACTTGCGACTGCCCCCGCCGGCGTCCGGTCCCGGGAACAATCTCCTACATGCCGGCCGCCGTCGGGCTGGCCGTCGCCGCCGAAGTCATCCGCGACCTGCTGGGCCTGGCGCGCAAATAAAAAAGGGGGGTCAACCGACCCCCCTCAAAAGATGACATGGCGCGCACTTTCGTCATCTTTTTGCCGCAGCCGGATTCAATTGAAAGCCAGCATCCCAGCACGCACAAGCGAAGGGCAGTACTAACCCTTATCGAGATGCTTAGACTTTTGGCGCCTCTTCATCCAGCTGCATTAAGATCATATCCACTTTCCTTCCCGATTATGCATAAAATTTTAATCTTATTCCAAAGGCCATGTTCCTTCTTACCACCCCGGAACATATGATAAGACCAAAAGACGGAAAAACGGAGAATTATTGGCGCCAACATAAAATAACTTCCGGCTCTGCTCTTTGAAATTCAGTTTTGGAGGGTGAAAGATGGGTTCTTTGCGAGGCGGACATGACTCAATCATCACGTTAATCGTTTTTTTACTCCTCTTCTGGCTTATCCTCGGCTTTTGCTAAGTCCACGCTTTACCGCGCTCGGCGCGTTTCGGCGGCCTTTGGCCGTCAACCGCCGGTTATCCTTTCCGGTGCGGGGAATCCTCTCCCCGCACCGTTTTTTTCCCGTTCGCCCGTATACCGCCGCTCTAATCCTTCCGGTCTTCGCCTTTCGTCATACAGGCGGATGATTGTCGTCCGCACAACTACCGGTTGATGTCGGTCAGCCAGGGCAACTACCGATCCTGGTCCGGGGTTTTTTCTTGGATCTTCGCCCAGGTATCGCGCAGCGTGACCGTCCGGTTGAAAACCAGTTTCCCGGCGGTGGAGTCGGAGTCAACACAGAAGTAGCCAAGCCGTTCAAACTGGAAACGGTCCCCCGGTTTGGCGTCGCGGAGCGCGGGCTCGACCATGGCCGAAGTTAAAACCTCAAGCGAATTGGGATTAAGACATGCCTCAAAATCCTCAACCGCCCCCGGATCCTCTACCGTAAAGAGGTGGTCATACAAACGGACTTCAGCCGGGAGGGCATGGGCGACCGAAACCCAGTGCAACGTGGCTTTGACTTTCCGTCCGTCCGGAGCGGAACCTCCTTTGGTCGCCGGGTCGTAAGTACAGCGAAGTTCCACAACCTTGCCCGACTCGTCCTTTACGACGTCAGTACATTTAATAAAGTAACCGTAGCGGAGACGGACTTCCCGTCCCGGCGCCAACCGGTAAAATTTCTTGGGCGGGTCTTCCATAAAATCGTCTTCCTCAATATACAGGACCTTGGAGAAGGGCACCTTCCGGACCCCCATCGCCGGATCCTCCGGGTTATTCACCGCCTCTACCTCTTCCACCTGGCCTTCCGGATAATTTTCCAGCACAACCTTGAGCGGCCGGAGAACAGCCATCACCCGGGGCGCCCGTTTATTCAGATCCTCCCGTAAACAGTGCTCCAGCAAAGCGATATCCACTGTGCTGTTGCTTTTGGCCACCCCGATCCGTTCGCAGAAATCCCGGATCGCGGCCGGCGTGTAACCGCGGCGGCGCAGTCCCGCAATGGTCGGCATCCGCGGGTCATCCCAGCCCCGGACGATCCCCT
>JAAYMP010000163.1 GCA_012521315.1 Bacillota bacterium | reverse complement strand
GGGCAAATCTTCGCTGGCCTTTGATACAATTTACGCGGAAGGACAGCGGCGGTACGTGGAATCGCTGTCCGCCTACGCCCGACAGTTCCTTGGTCAAATGGATAAACCCGACGTGGACTACATCGAAGGCCTTTCCCCGGCGATCTCCATCGACCAGAAGACCACCTCGCGGAACCCCCGTTCCACCGTAGGCACGGTCACCGAAATCTATGACTACCTTCGCTTGCTGTTCGCCCGGGTTGGGCAGCCCTTCTGCCCCACCTGCGGCTGTCCCATCACCAAACAGACCGTGGAGCAAATTGTGGACCAAGTCATGGCCCTGCCGGCCGAAACCAGGTTTCATGTCCTGGCCCCGATCGTCCGGGGACGGAAGGGTGAGTACGCCAAGGTCTTTACCGACCTGAAAAAGGAGGGTTTTGTCCGGGTGCGGGTGGACGGCACCATCTATAACCTGGATGAAAATGAAGAGATCACCCTCAGCCGGTACCAACAACACTGGATCGAAGTGGTCGTGGACCGGCTTATCCTCCGGCCCGGGATCGAGCAGCGGCTGGCCGACTCGGTCGAACTGGCCCTCAATATGGCCAAGGGGCTGGTGATCATTGCTGCCCTGACCGGTGAAGAAACATTGTACAGCGCCAATTTCGCCTGTCCCCAGTGCGGTTTCAGTTTTGAGGAGATCACCCCGCGGATGTTCTCCTTTAACTCACCCTACGGGGCCTGCCCCGACTGTGACGGGCTGGGCTTTAAACAGGAGATTGACCCCGAAAAAATCCTGGATCAAAACCGTTCCCTCCGGGAAGGGGCGGTGCTGCCCTGGAGCGCCAACGAGAGTTCCTGGTCCCTCCAGTATCTACTCAGCGTCGCCCGGTATTACGGCCTTGACCCGGACCGGCCCTTGAAAGAAGCGACCCCAACCCAGATCAAGGCCATTCTTTACGGCTCCGGCCGGGAAAAGATCCCCGTCGTTTACCACAGCAACAACGGTCGCCAGTGGCGGCAACAGATCCGGTTCGAAGGAATTATCAACAACCTAAGGCGCCGTTACCGGACGACCGATTCGGAGGCAATCCGGCAAGAGTTCGAGGAACGTTTTATGACCATGCGCCCCTGTAGCAGTTGCCACGGGGCCCGTCTCCGGCCGGAAAGCCTGGCCGTCAAGATCGGTTCTTATAACATCAGCCAGGTAACGGCCTTTTCGATCGCCAAAGCCCGGCAGTTCTTTGCCTCGCTGAAGCTCTCCGATAAGGAGCGGCTCATCGCCAGGCAGGTTTTGAAAGAGATCGATAAACGCCTCGGTTTCCTGGTCGACGTCGGCCTCGACTATCTGACCCTCGACCGGACCGCCGGCTCCCTTTCGGGCGGCGAAGCCCAACGGATTCGGCTGGCCACCCAGATCGGCTCTTCCCTGGTGGGGGTCTTGTACATTTTAGATGAACCCAGCATTGGCCTGCACCAAAGGGATAACCGCCGCCTGATCAATGCGCTGCTTAACCTCCGTGACCTAGGCAACACTTTGATCGTGGTCGAACATGATGAAGAGATGATGCGGGCCGCCGATTACCTGGTTGACATCGGCCCCGGGGCCGGGGCCCACGGCGGCGAAGTGGTCGCCGCCGGCGATCTGCAGGCCATTACCGGATGCCCCCACTCGGTGACCGGCGCCTACCTGTCGGGCCAACGCCAGATCCCCGTCCCGGCCTTACGCCGTCCCGGCAACGGCAAGTATTTAACGATTAAAGGAGCCCGGGAGCATAATCTGAAGGATATCGACGTGTCCATCCCTTTGGGGTGTTTCGTCGCGGTTACCGGGGTTTCGGGCTCCGGCAAAAGCACTTTGATCAATGACATCCTTTATCCGGTCTTAGCCCGTGAATTGAACCGGGCGACTACCATCCATCCCGGTGCGCACCGGGGGATCGAAGGCCTTGAGCATTTGGACAAAGTGATCAACATCGACCAGTCACCAATCGGCCGCACTCCCCGCTCGAATCCGGCCACTTATACCGGGGTTTTCGATGAGATCCGGGCTGTCTTTGCCGAAACCCCCGAGGCCAAACTTCGGGGGTATAAACCCGGGCGTTTTTCCTTTAACGTCAAAGGCGGCCGTTGCGAAGCCTGCAGCGGTGACGGGATCATCCGCATAGAAATGCATTTCTTGCCCGACGTTTATGTCCCCTGTGAAGTCTGTAAGGGCAAACGGTATAACCGGGAGACCCTTGAGGTCAAATACCGCGGCAAAACCATCGCCGATATCCTGGAAATGCCCGTCGATGAGGCCCTGGCTTTTTTTGCCAACCACCCCCGGATTCAGCGGCGTCTCCAGACCATGTACGATGTGGGCTTGGGCTACATTAAGCTGGGACAACCGGCCACCACCCTTTCGGGGGGTGAAGCCCAACGGGTCAAACTGGCCACCGAATTGGCGAAACGCAGTAACGGCCGGGCCATTTACCTTTTGGATGAGCCCACCACCGGCCTACACTTTGCCGATGTCGAAAAGCTTTTGGAGATCTTGCAACGTCTGGTCGACAGCGGAAATACCGTCGTGGTGATCGAGCACAACCTCGAGGTGATTAAGACCGCCGACTACCTGATCGACCTTGGCCCGGAAGGCGGCGAGCAGGGCGGGCAGATTGTGGCCCGTGGCACCCCGGAAGAAGTGGCCAATAACCCCGCTTCTTATACCGGCGTGGTTCTCCGGCCGGTGCTGGGCCTCGTTCAGGTCGGGAAAGAGGCTTGATCCGCCGGCCACCCGAAGAGGCACCTTCCAACCACCATCATGAAAAAAGAAAAGAACGCACCAGCCAGCCATCTACCCGGCTAAGCGGTGCGTTCTTTTACTGAGGCCTTATAATTTTTCTTTATTTAATAAGGTGAGGCTGAAAGCCTGCTTGTTTTAACTGATCTCCTTCCGGTAGATCCGGTAGGTCCGGTAGAGCCGGCCGCCGGCCCCTTCCACCGACCGGATGGATTCCTTGTTCATCTCGGCAATGGCCGACCCCTCCCCATAGATATAGCCTTTGCGGCGCGCGGCCACCATTAAACGATGATAGATTGCACTGTTCACTGCCTTGTTCCGGAACCTCGGGACAACAAACTGAATAAAGATCCGGGCCCCGGTGATCCGGCGTTTATACCAGAGATATTTCACCCAACCAAAGGGGAACAAGCGGCCGTTCAGCCGTTTCAAGACCTGGTTGAAGTCGGGTAAACCAACAACAAAACCGATGGGTTCCGTCCCGGCGCGGGCGATGTAGACCAGGTCAGCATCCATAAACTGGACCAGCGTCTGGAATTCCGACCGGATCTCTTCCAGCGACGGCGGGGTTAAGTGCTCCCAGGAGGCGGGCATCGCCAAGTCAAGGATTTGTTTGATATCCCGGATCTCCCGCTCCAGTTTGGTCCGGTCAAACCGCTCGATCTGAAACTTGTATTTGCGCATCGCGTAAGAGACCACCCGGTCAAACCGTTCCGTATCCAAGCTCGCCACATCCAGATAAAAGGCGAACAGGTCCATGTCTTTCCTGAAGCCATAGGCCTCAAAGAAGTCTTCGTAATACGGAGGGTTATAAGAATTCATCAACACCGGCGGTCCGTCAAACCCCTGGATTAAAATGCCCCGGTTATCATCGCCGTTGGTCGGGGAGACCGGCCCGACGATACTGGTCAGGCCCCGCGCCCGCAACCACTGGCTGGCCGCGTCAAATAAGGCAAAGGCAACTTCCCGGTCGTTAACGGCTTCAAAAAGGCTCAGATAGCCCTCGGCTTTTTTCTTTTCCCGGTTTAGTTTCTGGTTGATGCCAACCAGAATCCGACCAAGCACCCGCTCTTCCCCGTCCTGGGCCAGGAAGAAAGTATGCTCCCCGTTGGCCAGGAAGGGGTTGTTCTTCCCTTGTAAGGTGCGGAACTGTTGCCCGCGGAGGGGCGGTACCCAGTTGGGATCGTTTTTATAGATCGTCCACGGCAGCGCAATAAATTTTTTCAATCCGTTAACGTCTTGCACTTCTTTTATTTGCAGCATCTTCCTTCTCCCATCTTAGTGTGGCATCAGTAACCAAGCAACCGCAAAGCCCAAGTAATTACCGATGGCATACCCCACCAAACCACAGGTTAACCCGGGGACGATCACCTCGCGGTTCTGTAAACGCTCGGCAACCGGTCCGATAAAGGCCGGGCCAAAGATCCCGGCGGTGGAGGTGATGATCATGGTATCCGTGTCAATCCGGAAGATCCAGGCGAGGATTAAATGGATGACGATGGCGGTCGTCATGACAAAGGCGGTGTAAAGAAAGATTCCCGAAGTGGAACTCAAGATCTCTTTGAAGTTTACATTGGTCCCCAAGGTTAACGAAAAGACCAGGATAAAATATTGTCCAGCTTCGTAAGTGCCTTTAATCCCGCGGATCCGCCGGTGAAAAGAGGCGGCCACCCCCAGGGTCGTGAGGACTAACATGATAATACTGACATCAAAACCGCCGGTGAGCAGTAGGGAGAGCCCGACGCTGATCCCCACGCAGAGCAAGGATAACAAAACGGCAAAGCCCAGTTCGACTTTGGACCCTTCCTCCGCCGTCGCCGCGAAGGCCGGTTCGGCAAAGGGGGAAGAAAAAGGTTGGAGCAGCTTCCCGATCAACCATTTGGCCCCGGTTACTAAGAACAAGAAATAGAGGCCGCCCATGATCGCATCGGCAGTGTTGGTCAGGATCAGCGTCTCTTCCCGCACCCGCAAGCCCAGGCCAATCGCCATCAAATTGGGGGTTCCACCCGTGTACACCCCCACCAGCATCCCCGATATTTTCCAGTACTCCGGAACCCAAGAAAATAAAAGGGCGGCCAGAACAGCACTGGCGACCGCACTGATCGCCACCAGGACAAAGGAGAGCACTGTCTTCCGCGCCAACCTTAACCAACGTTTAATATCCGTCGAAAAAAGGATCAATGGAACAGCGACCGGCACGGCCAGTTCGGCCAAAGACAACGCCAATTGTTTGTCAACCGGTACTAAACTTTGGTTCCCAAGCACCATCCCCACCAGGTAACAAAGGAGAATTGGACTGAGAAACGTCAGTCTTTTCGAACTGCGCACCACCTTTGTGATGATAAACGGTGTTACAAAATAAAAGATAATTTCGATCGCTTTCACAACATCGCCTCTTTTCTCTCTTTTCCTGAGGCCAAGGCCAATAACTAGATTTTACAATTACCGTTCTTTGTTTGTCAAGCTAACCGTGGGAGATAAAAGTCGGCGTCCCCAAAAAGGATCCGGCCTTTACTTCCCGGACCCAATTGGGTATAATTCTATTCAGCCCCGCCCGCACAAAGAAAGGAAGGATTACCATGATCAAACACCTCCTCTTTGATCTGGACGGAACACTTCTCCCTATCGACCTGGACTTTTTCTTCCGGGATTATCTTTCCGCCCTCAGCGCCCGGTTTACCGCCACCATTGCCCCGCCAGTCTTTCAAGAAAAACTGTTGGCCAGCACCATGGCGATGGTTCGGAACAATGATCCGGCCCTAACCAATGAAGAAGTCTTTTGGCAGGACTTCCCGGCCCGGATCGGCCTGTCCCGCGCTTTTCTGGAACCAATCTTCCGGGATTTTTACACCCATGAGTACCGCGCGCTTGGCGACCACCTGCCGCCAGCCGGCCCGGTCCGGACCATTTTGACCTCCGCCCTGGCGCAAGGGTTCAGCATTACCATCGCCACCAATCCGGTCTTCCCCGGCCATGCAATTATGGAACGCTTATCCTGGATCAACTGCCATGATCTCCCTTACCGGTTGGTCACCTCCATGGAGAAGATGCATTTTTGCAAACCCAATCCCAATTACTACCGGGAGGTCCTGGCCCTCCTTGAGGCCCAGGCCGTAGAGTGTATGATGATCGGTAATGATGAGGAAGAAGATATGGTCGCGGCCTGTCTGGGGATGAAGACTTGTTTAGTCACCGACCGGTTGATCAGGGGGGGAAAAACCACCATTAAGCCCGACTACACCTGCCGCCTGGCCGAGCTGCCCCGAATCCTCGCGGCCCTTGGGCCCCCGCCGGCCAAAAAGTGAACCAAAACAAAAAACCCCTTGGCGTAAGGGGTTTTTAAGATCAACAAATAGAATTACCGGTCACTTCCTCTTTGATCAGCTTTAGAAGGCTGGCACAATGTCTCCGCTGTAATTCTCAAGGAGATAAGCCTTGACCTCCGGGCTGTTCAACGCCCAGGCCAGCTTTTGCAGGGCCGGATTATCCCGGTCCGCCGTCCGCACGGCCAGAACATTGGCGTAAGGTGACTCCGCGCCTTCAATAAACAGGGCATCCCGGGTTGGTACCAAGCCGGCCGGCAGCGCATAGTTGGTATTGATCACCGCCAGATCAACCTCGGGGAGAACCCGCGGCAACTGGGCAGCTTCCAAGGCTCTGACCTGTATGTTTTTGGGGTTCTTCACAATGTCAAACTCGGTGGCAAGCAACCCAACGCCGGCTTTAAGTTCAATCAACTTCGCTTGTTGAAGGAGCATCAAGGCCCGCCCGCAGTTGGTCGGATCATTCGGCACTGCCACCACCGCGCGGTTCCGCAACCGTTCCAGCTTGGTTATTTTTTTGGAATAGACGCCCATCGGTTCGACGTGCACCTTCGCAATATAAGTCAGGTCCAAACGGTGATCCTCGCTAAACTGTTCAAGATAGGGAACATGCTGGAAGAAGTTGGCGTCGAGTTCCCCTTCGGCCAGGGCCAGATTGGGCTGGACATAATCTTGAAACTCGATAATCCGCAGTTGAATTCCTTCCGCCGCCAACATCGGTTTCACAACCTCCAGAATCTCCGCATGGGGCGTGGGGGATGCGCCCACTTTCAATTCGACCGTCTGGGCCGTTAACGTTTGGCCGACCAAGAGTACAAGCAGTAAAAACAAGCTGACCAAAGACCCTTTTTTACCCATGAAAATCCACCTCCGTTTATTTTTTTAATTCTAATTCAATTGGTTTGGTCAGCGATGGTTTAACCGGCTGGCCAACCAGCCGCCGAACGATTGGATGCTTTGCACCATCGCCACCAGGACCAAAACGGTAATGAGCATGATATCGCCCCGGAAACGCTGATAACCATAACGAATCGCCAAGTCCCCCAGGCCGCCGCCGCCCACCGCCCCGGCCATGGCCGAGTAACTAATCAAGCTGACCGCCACCATCGTCACCCCCAAGACGAGGCCGGGAATGGCCTCCGGGATCAGGACCTTCGTGATGATCTGCTGCGTTGAGGCCCCCATGGCTTGGGCCGCCTCGATCACACCCCAGTCCACCTCCAAAAGGGCCGTCTCGACAACACGGGCCATGAACGGGATCGCGCTGACCGTCAGCGGAACAATCGCACCGGTGGTGCCAATGGAGGTCCCCACCAGCCAGCGGGTGAAGGGGATAATCGCCACCAACAAAATAATAAAGGGTAAAGACCGGCCTACGTTAATCACAACCGAAAGGGACCGGTGGATAACGGGCAGCGGTTTAATGTGCCGCGGTCCGGTGATCACCAGCAAAATCCCGAGGGGGATGCCAAAGAGGGCGGAAAGGACTAAAGCGACCCCTACCATGTATACAGTCTCAATGGTTGCGTTAAGAATCTGGGCCCACACCTGCAAGCACCTCCAATTTTAACCCCTGCGCCGTCAGATCGGCAAGCGCCCTTGCCACATTGGCCTCGTCGCCAGTTATTTCCACGATCAGTGAGCCAAAGGGCATGTTTTTAATAAAATCCAGGTTCGCATAGAGAATATTAACATCCACCTGAAACCGGCGGATCACCGACGAGATGATCGGTTGGCCCGCCATGCCGCCAATAAAAGAGATCCGCACGGTCTTTCCGTGCTGCTGGCGCGGGCCTTCGGCTGACATCCGTTCTTGAATCTCGGGGGGAATCTCGGTATGCAAAACCCCCTTCATAAACCGCCGGGCCGCCGCCGACCGGGGGCGGGCGAACAGCTCAACCACCGATCCCTGTTCCACAATGCGACCGTCATCAATAACGGCAACCGTATCGCAGATCTCTTTGATGACTTCCATCTGGTGCGTAATAAGAACAATGGTCAAACCAAAACGGCGGTTGACATCCTGGAGCAGCCGTAAGATGGATTTGGTCGTGTCCGGATCCAAAGCGGAGGTCGCCTCATCACAGAGGAGGACTTCGGGATTACTCGCCAAGGCCCGCGCGATCCCAACCCGCTGCTTTTGTCCGCCACTAAGCTCTGACGGGTAGGCATTTATTTTATCAGCAAGCCCGACGAGGTCAAGCAAGGAACGGACCCTTTCTTCCCGTTCTTTCGGTTTAACCCCACTGATCTCCAGCGGAAAAGCCACATTGCGAAAGACCGTCCGGGAAGAAAGGAGATTGAAGTGTTGAAAGATCATCCCGATTTTACGCCGGGCCGCCCGCAGTTCTTTCCCCTGTAAATTTGTGATCTCTTGTCCGGCCAACCGGATGGTTCCGGCTTGCGGTTCTTCCAATTTATTGATACAGCGGATTAAGGTACTCTTCCCCGCTCCGCTCAACCCGATAATCCCAAAGATCTCGCCCTTTTTGATCTGCAAACTGACATCCGCTAAAGCAACAACGCGTTTATCGCCCTGTCCGTAAATCTTCGTCACCTTTTCGAGTTCGATCATTACTGTTGACATTTGGGACCTCCCCTTCGGCTGCGGCCACCTCGTCCATTTTTGAAAATAGCCCCCTGGTCAAGGGGGTATGTGGGAAAAAGAATAACTATACATAGAAGTTAAAGTTTATTTTACCTTATTAGGTTAGCACTGTCAATAAAATCGATCTTAAATCCATTCTTCCCCTAAGGCCAGCTTTATCCAGACTCGTCCAAATAACAAAAGATCTGCGAACTAAAGATTTGAATAATCATTAGAGGTATGATAGCTTTAGATTAACTGGAAGCAAAGGAGTTACGTAGATGAAGACGATTATTATTACGGACAGCGCTTGTGCTTTACCGGAAAATTATACCGAAGAGTTCCCGATTGAGGTCTTTCCCTTTTCGATCCTACTCAACGACACCCATTATTTAGATGGCATCACCATTTCGACCCAACAGATTTACCAAGCGATGAAGGAAGGACATGCCCCCACCACTGCTCAGGTCAACCCGACGATCATGAAAGAGTCCTTCCTCAACCACGCGCAGAAAGGCAACCGCTGCATTTATATTGCTTTTTCTGGTGCAATGTCCGGCACTTACCAGACCAGCCTCTTAATAGCGGAAGAGGTCAAACAGCGTTTCCCCGACTTTGACCTCGACATTATCGACAGTGGAGGCGGAGCCCTCGCGACCGGACTGGTCGTTCTGCGAGCGGCCGAGATGGCGCAAGCGGGCATTGATAAAAAAGAGATTGTTCAGTTTATCACCAACCAAACCGCCCATATGGAACACATCTTTACCGTCGATAATTTAGACGCCCTTTATCGCGGCGGACGGCTCAGCCGGACCGGCCGTTTGATCGGGAATATCCTCAATATAAAACCCGTCCTCCACGTGGAGAACGGGCGGATCGCGCTTTTACAGTTAGTCCGGGGCAAAAAGCGAGCCCTTGAAAAAATCCTAGCGGTCATGGAAGCGCGGTGCGCAAAAGTTAAATCCCAGATCATCGGCATCGCCCATGCCGATGATCTGGAAACCGCCTTACAACTTAAAGCCATGATTGAAGAAAGATTCGGCTTTGACCGCTTTATCATTGATTTGATCGGGGGTGTCCTCGGGGTCCACATTGGCATCGGAGGCGTTGGTGTTTTCTTTGCCAATAAAACCTTCTGTTCTCCTTAAAAAAATACTATTCTGCCGCTTCCCGCGGTTCCAATTCCCGTAAATTATGTGGGCGGCACCGCTGCGAACGACCGGTTGCTGTCGGTTTTTGACGCTGTCATTCACTTAGTTTCGAATTATTCGCTTTGAGAAATTAATGTATCCAGCGTGAGTGTCTTAGCGGTTGCCAGCGTGGGCGATGGCCTAATCATCCGGTTCTTCCTCATCAGGGATGTATTTCCGCATGATTTGGATCAGTTTCTGAGCGTAACTGGGATCTTCGGCGTACCCGGCCTGTTGGATCCGCCAGACAAAGGCCTCCGGGTCCTCCGCCACGGCCATGGCCTCCCGGTAGCGGGGGTTCCCCGCAATTAACCGGGCATAATCCTCAAAAGACTCTTCATAATTGTGGTAAGCGCGGAAAGGAAAGACCCTTTTGACCGGCCGTCCGTTAATATATTGTTCATCATAGGCCTTGACACTACCGGCTGGGCCTTCCCCTTTAATGTTAAAAAGGTTGTAGGAGTGGCGGCCGGTTTCCAGGTCGATGACGGGTTTTCTTAACCACCCGGTCTCCAGGGCCGCCTGGGCAAGGATCGCCCGCCAGTGGATGCCGAAGACCGCATGGATCGTTTTCGCATAGGGCTTTAACAGAGCAACAAACTTTTCCGGTGTCATACCTTTCCCTCCTTGTTCTTTCTTTACCTCGTTGCCCTCCCTCCTTTTACCGTTATAATTATATGTTTCTCTACCGTTCTTTTGGAAAGGGTAAAAGCACAAAAAAGCGCCTCCCGGTGTTGGGTTTGCCGTCCAACAGTGGGAGCGCCTTTCCCTTTTCCGCCAAAGGTTTTCGTTCCTGTTCCGGCGGGGTCTGATTTTGGTCACCAATGATAGGGTTCACCCCGGAGGATCTTGAACCCGCGGTAGATCTGTTCCAACAAAAGCAACCGGAAAAGCTGGTGGGGAAAGGTCAGGTCGGAGAAGGAGAGCCGGTCGGCCGCCTCGGCGGTCACCTCAGGCGCCAGGCCCGACGCGCCCCCGATCACCATATATACTTCTTGCCCGCCCTTTTCCCGGTCTGCCAACCACTGGGCAAAGCCTTCCGAAGTCAACTTTTTCCCCTGCCGGTCACAAACGGCCACAAAGGAACGGGGTTTCAAGACGGACCTGATCCTTTTTCCTTCTTCCCTCCGGGCTTCACCCGGATCCCGGCCCAACGGGGCATCGGGAAGCTCAATGATCTTCAGTTTTGTGTATGGGGTGAGCCTTTTTTGGTATTCGGCAATCCCCTGCCGCAGGTACTCCTCTTTAATTTTGCCCACCGCCACAATCGTCAGGTGTAACATCACCTTCTACTCCAACGGTTCCGCCGTGATCTGCACTTTAAACCGGCGAGTACCCCGGTAAAGCTCCATGGTAACCCGGTCCCCGGCTTTCAGATCCAAACCGGCAAAGTTTGCCCCCTCCTTAATGGATTCCCCGTTGATGGCAACAATGACATCGCCGGCTTTCAAGCCCGCTTTCGCTGCCGGACCCGGGTGGACCTGCGTAATCAGGAAGCCTTGGTCCACCGGGAGCTTGACCCGCAGGCGCTGTTCCAGAAATTGCTTGTTGTCCTTATCATATGGCACATAGCTGATGCCAATCGCCCCGGGGCGGCGCAATTCGCCCTTGATGATCAGATCGGCAATTTCCCGGGCTTTATCGATGGGAATCGCAAAGCCAATTCCCTGGGCCTGTTCGATAATGGCGGTGTTGATCCCGATGACTTCACCTTTACTGTTCAGCAACGGGCCGCCCGAATTCCCGGGGTTAATCGAAGCGTCCGTCTGGATTAAATCCCGCAACGCGGTCTTTTCGCCGGTGGCAATACTCCGGTTCACCGCGCTAATCACGCCGACCGTCACGGTATTCTTCAATCCTTCACCAATCGGATTGCCGATGGCAATCGCCATTTGTCCAACCCGAAGATCGGCCGAGCGGCCAAATTGGGCCACCGGATGGTTTTCCCCTTCGATCTTGACCACCGCCAGATCGTTGTCGGGATCGCCCCCAACGACTTTGGCCGGAAACTCCCGACCGTCACTCAAGACAACCAAAATCTCCTCGGCCTTCGCAATGACATGATAATTCGTCAGAATGTGCCCGTCTTTCCGGAAGATCACCCCGGAACCCAAGCCCTGCACCGGCTGGTAACCAACCAAGCCAAAGAAAAAATCTTTCACCTCCACCAGGCTGGTGGTGGTGATCATCACCACACTGGGACCGACTTTATCCACCACGTCGATGGTGGCCTTCTCATAGTCGGTAAGCTGGATGGAAGGAGTCTCTTTCGTGGGCGCGGCCTCTTGCGGCCCTGGCGGCTGGACCACCAGCGCCTGGCCTAAGCCGGTAAACCGGACGGCAAGCAAAACCAGGAAACCGCCCATAAAAGCAGCGATCAGCAACAAACTAAACAGACTGGCGCGGGAGGAGGGACCTCCTCCCCGGTAATACGCTGACATCTTCTTTTCCCTCCGTAAACTTCTTGCCCAGTCTTCCTATTCTTCCCCCGGCGGGAAAAGTTTATCGGATCCGGATAATAATTTGTCCGTGGCCAAACTCTTCGGTCAAAAGTTGGCCGAAGGCCGCCGCGGCCTTCGGGGTTAACCAGGGTACCAAGGTGTCAAACAACAACAAGGGCTGGGTCTCCGCCCAGACCGCTTTCGCCAGGGCCAGCCGGAAAGCCAGATCCGGGAGGTCGGGCCGGCCAAGGGAGACCGCTTCTGCCGGGCGCCAAACCCCATCCTCCGTCCGGACGGAAAACCGTAAAAGATTCCCTTCCACCCGGGGTTGCAAACCCTGCCCTTTTCCTGCGGTCAAACCGGAAAGGAACCGTCCGGCATCACTGTACAATCTCTGTAAAGCCGCCAGTTCGCCCTCGTCGGGAACGGCGCCGCTCTCAACCATTACGAACTGGGCCTCCCGCTTCTGTTTCAGCGCCGCCAGATAGGCGCGGGCTTCCGCCGGGGTGGCCTGGCCCGCCTCCGCAAGAAACGCGGCCAGGTCTTCCTCAACCTGTTGCCGCTGGCGTTTAATTACCCTTAGCTTCTCCACTTTCGCCTGGACCGCCGCGAGGTCTTCCTGCCCGGCCATGGCCAGCAGGCACTCTCTTTGCTGCCGGAGCCTTTCCTCCTTTTGCCGTGCCCTCTCCAGTTCTTCCCACCATAAGCCCAGGGTTTGGTCCTCAAGGATGCTCGGCCGTTGTAAACAGGCCAAATCCTTACGGTATTGCTCTAAAAGGGCCATTTCATGTAGAAAATCTTCCGGGTTTTTGTTCTTCAGGAGGGATCTTAATTCTTCACGGATCCGCCCCAGTTTTTGCAGGAGATCGCTAATCCGCTGTTTAATCTCGCCTTCCCGCTCTTTTCCGCCGAAACGGGACCACAGTCCCTTCCGGCCATGCTGTTCCAGCAGCTCCTCCATGGCGTGTAAAAGTTTGTTCAGTTCCGCCCTTTTCGCCAAAAGGCGGTTTACTCTTCGCTCCATCTCCGGCGTATAGAGGGTTGGATCAAAGGAGGTGATCTTCTGCCGGAGGGCTTCTTCTTCCTTCTGCAGAGCCGTCCGGGTTTCGGTCTCCTTCCGGATTTGTTCTTCGTAGAAACTGGTCTCCAAAGCAGCCGCCGTATATTCCCGGGTTGTTAAGGCCAACAAGTCTTCACCGGTGGGCGAAAGAAACTTTCCATAGGCGGCCAATTTTTGTTCCTCCTCCGCCAACCGCTGTCTTTCCTTTTCTAACCGGTCCAGTCGGGCCAGGAGTCTATCCACGGTCGCCGGATCGATCTCCCGGGCATCCGGGGGCGTTGCGTTCTCTGCCTGGCCCAGCAAAACCAGGAACCGCTGGTGTGCATGGGCTTTGCTAATATGTTCCCGGACCAAGGGCGCGTTTTGGTCAAGGGTAAAGGCGGTGTTCTCAAAAAAACCAACGACCGCAAAGTCCAGAGGATTTAAGATTCTTAGCTCCTGCAGGAGGAGATCCATCAAGGCCATCGCCGGGAGGGGGAACAACCCCTTGGTCTCCAGTTTAAAAACTTCCAGGGATTCGCGGGTAAAATTGCGCCCCAGGAGAAAAGTGCCGCTCTTGGTCTCAATCCACATCGCCGCGCTGGCGTCTCCCTTGCCCGTTGGCGGGAGAAGCCGTTGCTTCTGGGCGTTTTGGTACGGGGGAAAACCATACAGCACCGCCCGGATCGCTTCCAGGACGGTCTCGGTCGTCTCCTCTTCCGGATAGGGGACCTCCGTCCAAAGGGGCGCAAAAGTATATTCCCAGTCACGCAGGGGGCCTAAAGCTTTAATCATCAATTTTCTGATGCGCACTGCTTCACCCCGCTATTCACCTTCCTCGCCCTCTTCCTGCTTGCCGACGACCCTGGCCACGGCGACAATCCGGTCGTCCCCCTCCAGTTGCATGAGTTTAACCCCTTGGGTGTTCCGGCCCATGGAGGAGATATCGCTGACGTTAACCCGGATCACCAACCCGCTGGCGTTAATCAACATTAATTCGTGTTCCGGGTAGACCACGCCACCCCCGATCACATCTCCCGTTTTCCCGGTCCGGTTCAGGGTTTTGATGCCGATGCCGCCCCGGGCTTGGATCCGGTATTGATCAAAGGGGGTCCTTTTGCCGTAACCATTCTCGGTAATGACCAAAAGTTCCGCGTTCTCCCGGAGCACATCCATGCCGACCACTTGATCACCCGGTCGTAGGTTAATCCCCTTCACCCCCCGGGCGATCCGTCCCAGCGGTCGAATTTCGGTTTCGGAAAAACGAAGGGCTTGACCGTGCCGGGTGAAAATAACAATCTCCCGTTCGCCGTCGGTCCGCCGGACACCAATCAGTTCATCCCCTTCATCCAAGGTGATCCCGATTAACCCGCTTCGCCGGTTATTGGCGTACTGGGAGAGGGGCGTCTTCTTGACAATACCGTTCCGTGTACACATCAGCAGGAAGAGATCCGTGCGGAAGTCCTGCACCGGGATATAGGTATTGATTTTTTCCCCGGGGTTCAACGGAATCAAGTTCACAATGGCAATCCCCCGGGCTTGGCGCGAGGCTTCCGGAATATCAAAGCCGCGGAGTTGGTAGACCCGCCCTTGGTTGGTAAAGAACAAAACATGGTCGTGGGTGGAGGTAACGAAGAGATGTTCAACAAAGTCTTCTTCTTTGGTGTTGACCGCGGTAATCCCCTTCCCGCCACGCCGCTGGCTCTTGTAAGTGGAGACCGGGAGACGTTTGATGTAACCATCGTGGGTGATCGTCACCACGATGTCTTCATCGGCGATCAGATCCTCGATCGAGATCTCCTCTTCACTCGCGGCGATCTCAGTCCGGCGCGGGTCCGCGTATTTTTCTTTGATCGCCAAAAGTTCGTTTTTGACAACCCCCATGATCTTCGCCGGATCCGCCAGCAGTTCCCGGTAGTAGGCGATGGTCTTCTGGAGTTCGGCGTATTCTTCCTCCAGTTTCTCCCGTTGCAGGCCGGTCAAACTCTGGAGGCGCATGTCCAAAATCGCCTGGGCCTGTCGTTCTGACAACCCAAAACTGGCCATCAACCGGTCGCGGGCGATCTCCACCGTCCGGGAAGAACGAATCACCTGAATCACGGCGTCAATCTGGTCCAAGGCAATCCGGAGCCCTTCAACGATGTGGGCCCGGGCTTCGGCCTTTTCCAGGTCAAACCTGGTCCGGCGGGTAATAATCTCTTTTTGATGGTCAAGATAATAACCGAGTAAGTCCCGCAGTCCGAGCACCCGCGGCTCGTTATCGACCAAAACCAGCATAATGACGCCGAAGGTGTCTTGCAACTGGGTATGTTTATACAGCTGATTCAGGAGGATATTCGGGTTGGCATCCCGTTTCAGTTCAATGACGATCCGCAGCCCGGAACGGTCCGATTCGTCCCGGAGATCGGTAATCCCCTCGATCTCCTTGTTCCGCACCAAATCGGCAATCCGCTCGATCAACCGGGCTTTATTGACTTGATAGGGGAGTTCGGTAACGACTATTTGGCTCTTTCCATTGCTCAGGGTTTCGATGCCGGTCTTCGCCCGCACTTTAATGCTGCCCCGCCCGGTGTGGTAGGCCTCACGGATCCCGTCCCGGCCCAAAATTATCCCGCCCGTCGGAAAGTCCGGACCTTTTACCACTTTCATCAGGGCTTCCGTGTCCGCTTCCGGATCATCAATCAACAGCACCGCGCCGTCGATCACTTCGCCCAGATTATGCGGGGGAATGTTGGTGGCCATCCCAACCGCAATCCCGGCCGCCCCGTTGACCAGCAGGTTCGGGAAACGGCTGGGCAGCACCACCGGTTCTTCCAAGCTCCCGTCAAAATTAGGGATAAAATCGACCGTCTTTTTTTCAATATCCGTCAACATCTCGACGGCCAGCGGGGACAGGCGGATCTCGGTGTAACGCATCGCCGCCGGTGGATCCCCGTCGACCGAACCAAAGTTCCCGTGGCCGTCCACCAAAGGGACCCGGGACGAGAAATCCTGTGCCATCCGGACGATGGAGTCATAGATCGCCGCGTCGCCATGGGGATGGTAGCGCCCCATCACGTCACCGACAATCCGCGCGGATTTTTTATATGGTTTATCCGGGGTGGTCCCCGATTCATACATTCCATAAAGGATGCGCCGGTGAACCGGCTTAAGTCCGTCCCGGACATCCGGCAACGCCCGGCCGACAATCACGCTCATCGCATAACTCAGATAGGAGCGTTTCATCTCTTGCTCAATTTTGATCGGAACAATCTTTCCTTCGGTAATTTCAGCCAAAACAATCCCTCCATTGGCTCCTGTCTTTTCCCTGTTTCGCTATACCCGGAGTCCTTTGGGGTTTAGATGTCTAAATCCACTACTTCACGGGCGTGGGCCTGGATAAAATCCCGCCTGGGTTCGACCTTATCCCCCATTAGGGTCGAGAAGATCTCATCAGCGGCGATCGCATCTTCCATGGTGACCCGCAACAACGTACGGCTCTCTGGATTCATCGTGGTCTCCGCCAACTGTTCGGCGTTCATCTCGCCCAGTCCCTTATACCGCTGGATCGTAACCCCCTGCCGGCCGTTGGCCTCCAGAAAAGCCTCCAATTCCTGTTCGGAGTAGCAATACTGTTGTTTTTTCCCTTTCTTCACCAAATATAAGGGGGGCATCCCAATATAGACATGGCCGTTGTTGATTAGGGGCGTCATGTAGCGGTAAAAGAAGGTCAACAACAAAGTCCGGATATGCGCCCCGTCAACGTCGGCATCGGTCATGGTGATAATTTTATGATAGCGAATCTTGGAAAGATCGAAGTCATCGCCTACCCCGCCGCCGATGGCGGTGATCATCGCCTTGATCTCTTCGTTGTTTAAGATCCGGTCGATCCGCGCCTTTTCCACATTTAAGATCTTGCCCCGCAAGGGCAGAATGGCCTGGAATCTACGGTCCCGGGCTTGTTTGGCCGAACCGCCGGCCGAATCGCCTTCCACCAGATACAACTCGCACAATTCCGCCTCTTTAAAACTGCAATCCGCCAGTTTGCCGGGGAGCGAAGAGATCTCCAGGGCACTCTTACGCCGGGTCAACTCACGAGCTTTCCGGGCCGCCTCCCGCGCCCGGTTGGCCATCAGACATTTTTCCACGATCTTGCGGGCAACTGCCGGGTTCTCCTCTAAAAACTCGGAAATCCCTTCGTAGACGACCGATTCCACAATCCCCTTCATTTCACTGTTGCCCAGTTTCGTCTTGGTCTGCCCCTCGAACTGGGGAAAACGCAGCTTAATACTGATGACCGCCGTTAAGCCTTCCCGCACGTCTTCACCGGTCAAATTGCCTTCGTTCTCTTTGATCAGGCTGTACTTCCGCCCGTAATCATTGATGGATCTGGTCAAAGCAGAACGAAAACCGGATAGATGGGTTCCCCCCTCCACCGTATTTATGTTGTTGGCGAAAGTATAAACGTTCTCAACATAGCCGTCGTTATACTGGAGCGCCACTTCAACCAGGTTATTGTCGACCTTTTTTTCTATATAGATCACTTCGTCAAAAAGCGGGGTCTTCGTCCGGTTTAGTGATTGGACAAAGGAGATGAGACCGCCATCGTAGTGGAAAGACAGCTCTTTCCCCACCCGCTCGTCTTTGATGCTGATCTTCAGTCCCCGGGTAAGGAAGGCCAACTCTCGGAGGCGGTGAACCAACGTATCTAAATCAAATTCACAGCTTTCAAAGATCTCCGGGTCCGGTTGGAAAGTCACCTTGGTTCCGGTGGCGGAAGTTTCACCGATCACCTTCACGGCGGCTTGGGGTTTACCCCGTTCGTACCTCTGATAATAGATCTTTCCATCCCGCTGAACTTCCGCTTCCAACCAAAGCGAAAGCGCATTCACCACCGAAACCCCAACCCCGTGTAGACCCCCGGAGACCTGATAATGCCCGCCTTCGAATTTGCCGCCGGCGTGAAGTTTGGTCATCACCACTTCCAGCGCGGAGATCTTCTCTTTGGGGTGGATGTCCACCGGAATCCCCGTCCCGTTATCGGCGACCGAAATGGCGCCATCCCGGCGGATCGTGACCTCGATCTGATCGCAGTAGCCCGCCATGGCTTCGTCGATACTGTTGTCCACGACTTCATACACCAGGTGATGAAGGCCCCGGGGGCCGGTACTCCCTATATACATACTAGGCCGTCTCCGGACCGCCTCCAGTCCTTCCAGGATTTGGATCTGTTCTGCGTTGTAACCGTTTCCTTTCTGCTTACTCACCAACATACCTCCTAAGCTACCCGCCAAAGAAAATCCTGCTCGTTATTGGTCAATGGTCCTCTCCTCTCCGCTGCTCCCGGCATCTAACGCGCGCCGCCTTCCTTTTCTCCCGCGCCCTGCCTTTCCGGGCTTAAGCCGCGCGCAACACTTAACCGGTGAACTGTTCCGACCGTTTTTTCAGCGTGTAAACGGAGATCGGCGAGAGGATAATTTTCTGTCCGGTGTAAACCGCCGATTTTGGTTTTCCCTCTCCACTATCCACTATTTCCAGGCCTGTTTTCGCCCTCTGCTGCCACCATTCTTGGAACGAGGTGGCCGTCGTTTTTTCTAAATTTTCTACAATGATGATCTCATTGATACTGATAATCTGATTCCCACCCAAATGTAAAAACATCTGCCTCCCCCTTTCCCGGCCTTTCGTGGTCAAAACTTTATTTCCGTGCCTGGTGCGCGTAGTAAAAACGGCTAAAAGCCTGCTTCAAAGCGGGATCGGCAATCCCGTCGATTGCTGCGGGTAAGGAAAGATCGCAAACCCGAACCGTTTCCGCCTTGGTTTGCCCGTTTTTCGTTTTTTGGTCAAGACCCGAAGAAGCGCCAATGGTAATCCGGACATTCCGGATCACGTTTTTACCCAAAAAAAATTGGTATTTCGCGATAATCTCGTTCTTAAAGAAGCTTAAATTATGGGCAAGGGACGGATCGGGAGTTTTCACCCACAGGATTCCGTTTTTTACGTGACTCACTTCTATTTTATCCCTTAAAGTATCACCAATAACTTGCGGCCAATAATAATAAGCCAGTCCCGTCTGGACATGATCTTTTTGGAACCAATTCTTGACAAAACCCCGCACAAGCTCAGAGAGGGTTGTTACCTGGCTAATCTTTAATCACTCCGCTTTCAACCGTGAATAACTTTAACGGCCCGGAAAAAGCCGTGGTTGTGCTCAGCTCCGTAGTGCTAAGGATGGTTTGGGTTCCGGACGTAAGCAGACTTAACAATTCCCGCTTCCGTTCACTATCAAATTCGGAAAAGACGTCGTCCAGCAATAAGAGGGGAGCCGCGCCCTGTCTTTGTTTGATCAGATCCACTATCGCCAGTTTCAACGCCAAGGCGGCGGTCCGCTGTTGACCCTGTGAACCGTAGACACGGAGTTCAAACCGGTCGTTCATCATAATTTGCAAATCATCCCGGTGGGGCCCGGTCAGGGTATACCCGCGCCGGATCTCCTCTTCACTGCGGACCTGGAGCAGCCGCCGGAACTGCTCGCGAATCCTTACTAAATCAAGTTCCTGAAAGAGATCGCGGCCGAATTTATAGGCACAACCCAGGGTCTCCCGGTCATTACTCATTATCTGGTGGTAATGGTTGATCCATGGATTAAGCTCGCCCAGTGCCTGCTGGCGAAAGAGCACAACCCGGCTCCCTTCCTCCACCAGATGGTTGGTCCAGACTTCCAACTGGTTATAATCGTGGTACCCTTCCCTAAAATTTTTCAGCAGGGCATTCCGCTGGTATAATGTCCGGTAAAAACGGAGATAAACCTGGCGGTAGTCAGGATAAGCCTGTGCCAGGTAAAGATCAAGAAACTCCCGGCGTTTTTCGGGACCGCCTTTAATGATCTGCAGATCTTCGGGGGTAAAAACAACGGTCCGGACCCGCCCGAACAGCTCCTTTTTGGTTCTATGAACCACGCGGTTAACTTTCACCACCACACGGTCCAGCGCGTTACCAACCTCAAGGATGAGGTTTTCTTCATTGCTTTGGAATTCTCCTTTTAGATAAAAACCTTTTTTATCCTCTTTAATTAGATCCTCATCCCGACTGGTCCGGAAGGAACGGCCCAAAGTTAAAAAGGCCACCGCCTCCAAAAAGTTGGTTTTCCCTTGGCCATTTTTCCCACACAAAATATTGAGACCGGGCACCAACTCCACTTCAGCGTGATCGTAGTTTCGAAAGTTATTGATCCTGATCTTCTTTAAATGCACGTTCTTCTCCCTTAACCCGAACTAAGAGTTGCAAACCGTCGGGCATTGTCACCACATCATGGTCGCGTAATTGACGGCCCCTGCGCCGTTCCGTCGCGCCGTTCACCTTCACCATTCCCGCCTGGATTAACCGTTTTGCTTCCCCACCGGTCATCACCACGCCGGCAAACTTTAAAAACTGTTCAAGGCGGATCGTCTCCGCTTGCACAATGGTGGTTTCCATTCCCCCGCTCCTTCTCCCCTTTATACTCAATAGTTGAGGCGTAACGGCATCAGGACATAAGTATAGGATGTTAAGTCTTTTACCTGTAAGACCGATGCTTTCATCCCGGCGGAAAGGTGGAACACGATCTCCTCTTGGTCCACCGCTTTTAGAAAATCAATGATAAATTGGGCATTAAAACCGATCGCAAAGGATTCGCCTTCGTACGAACAGCTTACGACCTCATTAAACTGTCCGAGTTCCGGATCCATCGCAAAGATGGTGAGACCGTCGGGGGCAAAACTAAGTTTGACCGCTTTATCAATCAGTAAACTTCTGCTCAACGAATTAAGCAAGGGGGTGCGCTGTAAACGGGCTTCACCGTCAAAACTTTTGGGAATCACCTGTTCATAGCGGGGAAATTGGGCGTTGATCAGCCGCGTATAATAAAGGATCCCCTTCGTCACCGCATATAACTGCCTATTAATCAGGAAAAAAGTGATCTCTTCCTCGGGATGGCCAAAGATCCCCGCCATTTCCCGCAGGGATTTGACCGGAACCAGAAAACTGTCTTCGCTGTTCCCGATGATCCTTAGATCCTTTACCACCAAACGGTTAATATCCGTCGCCACCAGCCTTAAGCGGTCCGCGTTAAATTCCCAAAGAATACTTGATAGGAACGGACGGGAATCATTGGGCGCCGTGGCATAGACGCTTTGCCGGACTGCTTCCTCAAAAACAGGAGCTTCCAAAGAGAAAAGGATCTCCTCCCCTTGGAGTCCGGTTTGTTCTTCCAGGTAATGATGGATTCTTTTTAAGCCTTCGGGCACAGCCGGGTATTCTTCGGCGGGTAAGACATTTAAGTTAAAAAAAGTACTGGTTGTTTTGATGGTGAAAGCATTACCCTCAATCCCCATTTCAATACGGCCGGGCGGCAAGTGCCGGATCACATCATAGAAGGTCCGTCCACTAAGGACGACGCGTCCGGGGGTGATAATGGTCACTTCGGGAACTTTAACCTCAATCCCATTCTCCAAATCACTGGCAAAACAGAACAACTGATCGTCTCTGGTTTCCAAGACGATCCCGTTTAGAATGGGAATACTGGTCTTGGCCGGTAAAACCCGGGTGGCAATTTGTAACGAGCGGACCAATTCATCGCGGGAACAAAACAATTTCATCTCCTTAACCTCCTTAACGGGATTGGGTTATCGACGGGAACTAGTAATAATAAAAAAGAGAAGAAAGTAAAAAGAAAAAATAGCCGTAGTAATAGTATACCAGAACATGTGGATAATTCCTTTCCGTTCTGCTCAAAAGGGGATTTAACACCAAAACAACCTGTGGAAGAAGGGGTTACTTATCAACACTTCCAACATATCAACAGTTAAAAGTGGATTGTGGATAAGCTTATAAACAGTTTTTCCCCAAGCCCGTCAACAAGTTAACCACAGGTTGTCCTTTTTTTATTATTTATTTTTTTAGTTGTTGGGTTAAATCTTTGATCGCCTGATTGACAAGGGGGTCAATCCCCATTGCTTCTTTAACCCGTTCACAACCGTGCATCACGGTGGTGTGATCACGACCGCCAAATTCTTCACCAATCTTTGGTAAGGAATAATCGGTTAATTCACGGGCGAGGTACATGGCGATCTGCCGCGGTAAAGCAATGTTCTGGGTGCGCCGTTTTGATATTAGATCATCAACGGACAGGTTAAAATACTCCGCCACCGCCTGTTGGATGAGGGAGATCGTTATTCTGGTTGTTTGCTGCGTGGAGATTATATCCCGGAGTACTTCTTCCGCCAGGTCGATGTTGATCTCCCGTTTCGTTAAAGAAGAATAGGCAATGACCCGAATAAGCGCGCCTTCCAGTTCACGAATGTTCGAATTGATCAGGTTGGCAATATAAACAACCACGTCATTTGGGAGTTTCCATCTCTCGGACGCAGCTTTCTTTTGTAAGATGGCGATTCTGGTCTCTAAATCCGGCGCTTGAATATCGGTGATTAATCCCCATTCGAAACGGGAACGGAGACGATCTTCCAGAGTGGGGATCTCCTTCGGTGGGCGGTCGCTGGAGATGACAATCTGTTTACTGGCTTCGTAGAGGGCATTAAAGGTATGGAAGAATTCCTCCTGCGTACTTTCTTTTCCCGCGAGGAACTGGATGTCATCCACCAGTAATAAGTCGACGGTCCGGTATTTGGCCCGGAAACCAACGGTTTTGTTTTTTTGGATGGCGTTAATCAACTCGTTGGTAAATTTCTCCGACGAGACGTAAACCACCTTATAGTAAGGGTTGTTTTCCACTACAAAATGGCCAATTGCCTGCATAAGGTGGGTTTTCCCTAGGCCGACCCCGCCGTAGATAAATAAAGGGTTATAAGCGCGGGCCGGGGCTTCCGCGACGGCCAACGAAGCCGCATGGGCAAAACGATTACCGTCCCCAACCACGAAAGACTCAAACGTATACTTCGGGTTAAGATTCAAGAGGTTATCTTCACCCGAAAAATTGTTGGGAATTGCCGTATTGAACTCGGTTGTGTTGGTGGTGTTTTTTAAGATCATAAATTTGAGTTGCAAATTTTCGGGGAGGTACTTCCGGAGAGAGGCCGTAATTGACGGTGCGTAGCGGCTTTCCAATAAATCACGGGCAAACTCGTTGGGGACCTCTATGTATAAGCTGCCCTCTTCGATCTTCCAGGGTTTTGTTGGTTTTAACCAGGTCTCGTAACTTGGCTTCGTCATCATGGGTTCCATTTCTTCCTGGACCTTGCTCCAAATTACTTCCAATTCTTCTATGTTCACCGGCACACCCACCTTTCAAACAGTTTTTAAACAGATACATATCCACAAGCTGTGTATAACCTGTGAATAAAATGAGGATAAAGGCGGCAACACTAGAAACGGCAAAGTTTTGGCCGCGGTGTGAAAAGGCGAAAAAAAGAAGATCAGAACGAACGCACTACCAAAAGGTACGGGAGATTGAAAGAGTTATCAACATTATCCCCAAAAAAAAAGGGGGGATTGTGGATAAAGTGAAACGCGATGTTAATGATACCAAATTCTTGCGGCTTTGACAAACCCAACAAAGATGCAAAAAAAGCGAAAAAAACCTTTCTGGAGAAAACTTGCGGTCAAAAACGGCTCCAGGGAAGGAAATGTGGATAACATTCCGGAAGAAATATTGACAACCTGGTAAGACCTAAATATAATAAACTCGGACAAAAAAGCCCAAAGCGAGGTGAGCAAAGTGAAAAGAACATTTCAGCCCAACAATTTGAAGCGAAAAAGAAGGATCGGTTTTTTGGTCAGGATGTCCACCCGCGGTGGGCAACAGGTGATTAAAAGGCGGCGGGCAAAAGGGAGAAAGGTTTTATCGGCCTAAAATGAAACCTTTCCAAACCCTAAAAAAAAACTGGGAATTCCAAGAGACCTTTAAAAACGGGCGCTCCTATGCCAACTCCATTTTGGTGCTTTATAGCTGTCCGGCCTCTAAAAACCAAGGTTTATTAAAAGTAGCTTTTTGTGTTGGCAAAAAACTAGGTTCAGCGGTCCGGCGCAACCGGATCAAGAGACAGTTAAAGAATGTCTTTTACACAATGCAAGACCGGGTGGCGAGGGGATGTTCGGTGATCATCATCGCCCGCGAAAAAGCGGGCCAGATGGACTACGCCGCCCTCGCCGCTGCGCTTGAAGATCTTTTGGGGAAAGCAGGATTACTAACCCAAGAGAAATGATACGAAAGCTATTGATTCTATTAATCCGATTTTACCAGCGATTTTTATCGCCGCTTAAACCGCCGGCTTATCGATGCCGGTATTATCCCAGCTGTTCTCAGTATACCATCGAAGCGCTTAACCGTTTTGGCGTTGCCCGCGGCACGATCCTTGGGATTGCTCGTCTTTTATCCTGTCACCCTTGGAGTCAGGGGGCGGTGGATCAGGTTCCGGACGCATGGCCGGGGTGGAAAGGCGTCTTCCGGCACAAAAGGGGCTTTTAGCCCTTTTATTTTTAGGAAAAAGCTATGGGCTTTACGCCAGCCCGGCTCCGGGTTATAATTTGCGGTTGGTGTGAGAAAATATGGAAGAGGAATTCGCTAGCGGAGAGAGAATAAGGTCTAATGCGGTTTTAATAATCTCTTTATACCTATTTTTTTCCTAAAAATTTGAGAAAAGAGAAAGGTGTGGACGATGGGCTTAATATCCTCGTTGATGGCTAATATATTGGTTTTTTTCCACGATACCCTCGGCGTAGGGTGGGGAATGGCGATCATCTTTTTAACCCTTTTCGTAAAAGTGATTTTATTTCCGCTCTCCCTTAGCCAGATCCGTTCCATGGAAGGACTCAAAAAGATTCAGCCGGAGATGAAAAAGATCCAGGAGAAATATAAGAATGATCCGGAGGAACAACAACGCAAAATAATGGAACTTTACCAGAAAAACAAAGTTAACCCCTTTGGCGGGTGTCTGCCCCTGCTTTTGCAACTACCGGTTTTGCTCGCCTTATTCAATGTTCTACGGACGCCGGGCAACTACAATCTCGATTTTACCAACGCCTATTTTTTAACGATGGAGTTGACGAAGAAAAGCAGTTACTGGCTGCTGGCGGTGGTCTCCGGCTTGACCTCGTATTTACAACAGAAGATGACGACCGTGTCGGCGACCGATCCTTCCCAAAGCACTTTGATGTACGTGATGCCGGCGGTGATCGGTTTTATGACTTTCAATCTTGAAGCGGGGATCGGTCTTTACTGGGTGGCCAGCACGGTATTTGGAATTATCCAACAGTGGGTTATTACCAAGTTCTTTATTCGTCAGGAACAACCCGAAATAAAATAAGAGATTAAGCTCTGGGCTCCTAAGGAGGTTAAGCGCAATGAGATCGGTGGAGATTGTCGCGAAAACGAAAGAAGAAGCTTTGGAATTGGCCCTGAAAGAACTGAATGTCGATGAGAGCAAAGTCAAAGTGGAAGTCTTGGAAGAAACCTCGAGCAAGAGTTTTTTAGGTTTATTGAATGTAAACCGGGTGAAAATTCGAGCCACGATCAAAGAAGAACTGGCCCAAAAGGCCGTCCGTTTTTTACGGGAACTATTGGTTAATATGGGGATCTTTGCCCAGGTCGAAATCTTCAAGCGCCCGGGTTACGTAATCCTCAATATCAACGGGGATGATCTGGGACGCCTGATCGGTCGTCATGGCCAAACTCTCAATGCCCTTCAGTATATCGTCAATCTGGCGGTTCACAAAGATAGTGAAGACGGAGACCGGGTCATTATTGACGTCGGTGGTTACCGGAAACGCCGGGAAGAGAATTTAAAACGGCTGGCCCAAAGCGCGGCGGAACGGGTAAAAAGAAAAGGAAAGAAAGAGATTTTAAGTCCGATGACCCCACAAGAACGACGGATCATCCATTTGACCTTACAAAATAATAAAGAAGTGGTTACGCACAGCGAAGGAGAGGAACCCTACCGGCGCGTGGTGATCTCCCCAAAGACGACACGCTAGCCTGAGGACGCACACGTGCCTTTCGGGGCACGTCTTATTTTTCCTGAAATAAGATGGGAAAGACACTTCCGCGCGAAGATAAGGGATCGGAAATGATGAAGGAAAGTCAAACCATAGCGGCAATCTCCACCCCACCTGGGGAAGGCGGGATTGGGATTATCCGGATCAGCGGGGCCGAGGCCTTATCCATCGGAACGAAAGTTTTACGCCACCCGTCCGGAAACCCCATCCAGTCCTGGCCGGAAAGGATGGTCCGTTTAGGTTTTGTCGTTGACGAAAACGGCGAACCCGTTGATGAGGTAATCTTTTTTTATTTTAAGGAGCGAAGGAGTTACACCGGGGAGGATCTGCTCGAGATCCAAGGGCACGGCGGATATCAAAATCTTAAGAAAATACTAACAACAGTTTTTAAGGCCGGGGCCCGCCCGGCCGAACCGGGAGAATTTACGAAACGCGCCTTTTTAAATGGACGCCTTGATTTAACTCAGGCGGAGGCGGTAATCGATCTGATCCGGGCGCGCACCGATTTAGCCCAAAAGGTTGCTTTGCTTCAGTTACGCGGCCGCTTAGCGCAGGTTATTAAAGAACAGGAGGAAAAGCTCTTGGCACTCCTGGTCCCGATCGAAGCGGCCCTCGACTTTCCTGAAGACGAGATCCCGGAGCTCCAAAGAAACCAGGCACTGAAGGAAGTTAAAGCGATCCGGCGGCAACTGGAACAGTTATTGGCCTCCGCGGACCGGGGAATTATCCTGCGGGATGCGGCCACGGTCGTGATTGCCGGCCGTCCCAATGTGGGCAAGTCCAGCTTGCTAAACCAACTCCTGGGGGAAGACCGGGCAATCGTCACGCCAATTCCGGGGACGACCCGCGATTTTGTTTCCGAGATCATTGATTTGGAGGGGGTTCCGGTCCGGCTCATCGACACCGCAGGGGTACGCCGGAGCAACGATCCGGTGGAAAGAGCCGGGGTCGAAAAGGCTCGGCAATTAATGGACGAAGCCGATTTGATCCTAGCCATCTTTGACGCGGCGACGCCGTTAACACCGGAAGACCACGAACTAATTGCCTTTCTGAGCACGAAACCGGCTCTGATCATCTTGAACAAGACGGATTTGCCGGTCCAAGTTTCGGTCGAATCGTTACAGGCCGCCTTTTCCCGGGCCAAGTACCTCCTGATCTCGGCGCTGACCGGAGCGGGGATTAAAGAGCTGAAAACGGTGGTCCGTACGGAATTGATTGGGACGGAAGGCCTTACCGAACAGCCGGCTTTAGTGACCAGGGTTCGCCATAAAGAAGCGCTTAGGGAAGCGATTGAAGTTTTAACCCAGGTTATCCAGGGCATTGCCGAAGAGTGGAGTGAAGATCTACTCGCGGTCAACCTGCGGGCGGCTCTCGACGCCTTGGGACAGATCTCCGGCCGCTCGCTTTCGGAAGAGATTATCAACGAAATCTTTGCCCAGTTTTGTATTGGGAAATAGGGAGCGGAACAATGAGACGAAGATTTGATGTGACAGTAATTGGGGCGGGCCATGCCGGGTGTGAGGCAGCCAATGCCACCGCCAAAATGGGTTTGGCCACCCTTCTCTTGACCATCAATTTTAACAACATTGCTTTTATGCCCTGCAATCCCTCGGTCGGCGGCCCGGGAAAGAGCAATCTGGTCCGCGAGGTAGATGCTCTTGGCGGCTTGATCGGGCGAAACACCGACCGGGCCCATATTCAGATCCGGGCTTTAAACACCCAAAAAGGACCGGCCGTCCGGGCACTGCGGGCTCAGACGGACAAACGGCTTTACCAGCAGTTTATGCAGGGATTTTTGGAAAAACAACCGTTAATCACCATCCGGCAGGGAGAAGTCGTCGCGCTTGACCGTTACAAAGATCTCTGGCGGTTAACCCTTAGCACCGGGATCACCTTTGAGGTCCCGGCGGTTGTCATTGCGACCGGCACCTTTTTGCGGGGGCGCGTTCATATCGGACCCTTATCCTTCCCCTCCGGCCCGCAGGGGCAACACCCGGCGAATGCCCTGGCCGAGCATTTAGAGGCACAAGGCCTCATCTTCAAGCGCTTTAAAACCGGGACCCCCGCCCGGGTACGTAAACGGTCCGTCAATTTTGCCGCCATGGTTGAACAACCCGGTGACTACTTAGACCACGGTTTTTCTTACTGGTTGCCTTGGCGCCCGCACGAACCTGTTTCCTGCTGGTTGACCTACACCAACGAAAAGACCCACGCGATCATCCGGAATAATCTTCACCTGGCGCCCATGTACTGCGGAGCGATCAAAGGGATCGGGACCCGGTACTGTCCGGCCATTGAGAACAAAGTGGTTAATTTCCCCCAACGCGACCGGCACCAGGTCTTTATCGAACCGGAAGGCCTGAACACCGACGAGATGTATATCGCCGGGCTTTCCAGCAGTTTACCGGAGGAGATCCAAGACCAGTTTATCCGCACGGTTCCGGGGTTGGAGGAGGTGGAGATCGTGCGTCCCGGTTACGCCATTGAATATGATGTCATTGCCCCCGAACAACTCCAAAACAGCATGCAAATTCGGGGGTGGCCGGGGGTCTTCAGCGCCGGACAGATCAATGGCACTTCTGGCTACGAAGAAGCCGCGGCCCAGGGAATTATGGCCGGGATTAATGCGGGCTTGTATTTAAAGGGGGAAGAGCCTTTTGTTTTGGGGCGGAATGAGGCATACATAGGGGTGCTGATCGACGATTTAGTGACCAAAGAAAACAACGAACCCTACCGGGTTATGACCTCGCGGGCGGAGTTCCGCCTGTCCCTCCGTCAAGAAAACGCCGACCTTAGGTTGACCGAGTACGGTTACCGCTTTAACCTGATCTCGCCCGAAGAATATGACCGCTTTCAAAAGAAACGGGCGCGGATTAAGGAGAAGATCGCGCTTTTAAACGAAACCCACCTTTCTCCCGGGACGGAAGAAGCGCTCCGCTTCCAAGAATTGACCGGCGTTGAAGTGAAGCAGAAGAGCAGTCTCAAACAATTGTTGCGGATGCCGCAGATCCGGATCACCGACCTCTGGGCCCTTATCGAGCCAAACCAAAAGCAGTCTTTGGAAGACGAAGTGGTCGAAAACTTTATCAAATACGAAGGGTATTTGGAGAGGGAAGAAAAAATGGCGGCCCGCCTGGCGAAGATGGAAGAGAAGAAGATCCCGCCCGCTTTTGACTATTGTGCGGTCCCGAATCTTTCGGCCGAAGCCAGGGAGAAACTGGAAAAATTTCGCCCGGCCACCCTCGGCCAAGCCGGGCGGATTAGCGGAGTCAGTCCGGCCGATCTGAGCACCCTTTTAATCTGGATTACCAGGAGCAGCCGGCAATGAACGAAGCACCGTCTCTTGTCAAGGATCTCCTTCAATCCTTTCCCGAACTGGATGCCGAAAAACACGAGAAACTGCTGGCCTATTTACAGTTGGTGTTGGCAACAACCCGGACCACCAATTTGACCGCCATCACCGGTAGGGAAGAGGCAGTCGTTAAACACCTTTATGATTCGCTGATCGTCATCCGCTTGACCCCCTGGTCAGCTTGGCCGAAGATTCTCGACCTTGGTTCGGGGGCAGGTCTCCCCGCCGTGCCCCTCGCCATTACCTATCCGCAACAAACCTACTATTTGGTGGAGGCCAGCCGGAAAAAGGCCGCTTTTTTACACCGGGTTAAAGAGGAACTAAACCTTGAGAACATTATTATCCTTAACGACCGGGCCGAGAACCTTGCCCACCAAAAAGATCTCCGCGGTCAATACCCGGTGGTTACCGCCCGTGCAGTGGCGGAGACCGCTGTCCTTCTTGAATTGACCATTCCTTTTTGTAAAACTGGGGGTTACGTCTTGGCTTATAAAGGCCCAAACTACCGAACGGAGATGGAAAAAGCCAAACAAGCGCTCTCCCTCTTGAATGCCGAACTGAAAGCCGAATTCTCCTACCAACTGCCGCTGGCGATGGGTCAACGTACCCTCCTTTTGTTTGAAAAACTGGGACCCACTTCGGAAAAATACCCGCGGCGACCCGGTATCCCGGCAAAACGACCCTTATAAATGTTTCACGTGAAACATTTCTGTCGCGGTTCCTTGACCAAGAGATACCGCGCTTTTTTATTTCCCCCCAAATTTTTAGCAGGAAGATTGATCGGTCTTCGCGAAGATCTTGCCAAGAATGATCTGGATATTTTCGTTGTCCAAGAGGCGAGGAGGTAAGCAGGATGGGAAAAGTTTTTGCCATCACGAACCAGAAGGGTGGCGTCGGTAAGACAACAACCGCAGTTAATCTCGGTGCCTACCTGGCGGTTTTAGGAAAAAAAGTATTGGTGCTTGATAACGATCCCCAGGGAAATGCCACCAGCGGATTGGGGTTACGCAAGAGTGAGATTAAAAAGTGCATCTATGATGTGTTGGTAAGCGAAATCCCCATTGAAGAAGTGATTCTTCCCACCCAGGTCCCAAACCTAATGGCCGCACCCGCCACCATCCGCCTGGCCGGGGCCGAAGCGGAACTGGTTGGCATGATGGCGCGGGACCAGCGGCTCCGCCGTTCTATTGAACCGGTAAGACATGATTATGACTATATTTTGATCGATTGCCCTCCCTCCCTTGGGAATCTAACCCTTAATGCGCTGGCGGCGGCGGACGCGGTGATCGTCCCGATCCAGTGTGAGTATTACGCTTTAGAAGGGTTGAGCCAACTGATGAAGACTTTACAGTTGGTTCAGAAGTACTCCAATCCCTCCTTGGAAGTGGAAGGGGTCGTTTTAACCATGTACGACCACCGGAC
Source organism: Bacillota bacterium (assembly GCA_012521315.1). Classification (GTDB taxonomy): domain Bacteria; phylum Bacillota; class UBA4882; order UBA10575; family UBA10575; genus Capillibacterium. The sequence continues at coordinate 13,591 of JAAYMP010000163.1, read as the reverse complement.
AAACCTTTCCCAACAGGTTGCCGAAGAAGTCCGGACCTATTTCCAAAACCGGGTCTATAATTCCGTAATTCCTCGGAACATCCGGCTCAGCGAAGCGCCAAGCCACGGTTTACCGATTAATCTGTATGATAATCGCTCAAAGGGTGCCGAGGCCTATTACGAATTGGCTAAGGAAGTGATTGCCCGTGGGTAAGACGCGTGCTTTGGGTAAAGGGTTAGGAGCGCTCATTCCACAAATGGACGAAGAGGACCTCCAGAATACACAGGAAATCCCGGCGGAAAACATCGAACCAAACCCCTATCAACCGCGAAGACACTTTGATCCGGAAAGCCTGCAAGAATTGGCTGCTTCCATCAAAGAGCATGGCGTTCTCCAACCATTACTGGTCCGCAAAAAGGGCGACGGTTACCAGTTGATTGCGGGCGAACGGCGTTTGCGGGCGGCGAAACAAGCCGGTCTGCGGACAGTACCGGTTGTGGTGAAAGAGTTAGACGACCGGACAATTATGGAGATTGCGTTGGTCGAAAATCTCCAGCGGGAAGATTTAAACCCGATGGAGGAAGCCGAAGCTTACCAGCGGCTCATGGCAGAGTTTCAGCTGACCCAGGAGGAGGTCGCCAAGGCGGTGGGGAAAAGCCGGCCGGCGATCGCCAACACTTTACGCTTGCTTCATCTGGCGGAACCAGTTCAAAAGATGGTGGCCGAAGGCCAACTGACGATGGGGCATGCCCGTGCCCTCTTAAGCCTTGAACAGCCGGAACAACAGCTTTATCTAAGCAACAAGATTCTCCAGGAAAAGTTATCGGTTCGCGAAACGGAGGAATTGGTTCGCCAGATTTTATTATCCGGTGTTTCACGTGAAACATTGGCGGGAGAGACGAACAAGAGGAAAAAAGAACGGCCAAAGCTTGATCCGAACCTCCAAGCGATCATTGATGATATGACCCGGATCTTTGGGACCAAAGTCAGTATTAAAAACAGTGGCGACCGGGGAAAGATCGAGATTGAATATTACTCACCGGAAGAATTTGAAAGGATCACCGAACTCCTGTTGAGTTTATAAAAGGAACTGAAGCCGGGCAAGAAAGGGCGGCCAGATCCGCAAGACGGCGAACACTTGTTCGATTATCCGCGCTTCCTTTTAACGCCGGGGAAAAAGGCCGCTGTCACCGCTGAAAAGGCGGGGTTTTGTCAGAAGAAAAAACAAGGAAGCGATGATCAAGAAAATTCATTTTTATAAAGGATGTGGCCAAAGCAACAAGAATAATTATTATTGACAAAGATTGGACAAGAAGGAGCGTTCATCGTGCCGGGAATAATCGAGTTCTTCAGCAGTTTGTCGCCGCAGGAGCGGGTTTTTTGGGTCCTCCTCGTCATCGAGGGACTGATCCTGCTTTTGCTTCTGATCGCCGGCTTTCGGTTGCACAAATTAATGACTCGTTATCGGCTGCTCCTCGCTGGAAACGAGGGGGCGAATTTAGAGGAGATCTTGCTTGATCTGGGAGAAAGGATGAAAGAAGCGGAGGAAAGACTCTCCAGCGGAGAGGCAAGGATTGATCAGCTCGAGAAGGAGGCCACCGCTTATCTACAGCGATGGGCGCTTCAGCGGTATAAAGCCTTTGCCAATGTCGGTGGGGACCAGAGTTTTTCCCTTGTTCTTTTGGACCGCCAAGGCAACGGCGTAATGCTCAGTAGCATCTACGGCCGGGATGAATCAAGGGTTTATGCCAAGTCGATCACCGGCGGAAAAGCAAATTATCCCCTCTCCGACGAAGAACAACATGTTTTATCTGCTGTCCTCGAGGGAAGAAAATAATTAGGAAAAGTAAAAAGCAGGAAGGATTTTTTAGGAAAAAAGAGAATAGGTTACATACTGTTAATAAATAATTATTCAAAAAGCAACTGATAGCTGGCCCGGCGGCGTTTGCCTTGATTGTTTACGCGGCGGATGGTCGGTGTCCGCCCATGGCGCCCGGCGAGTGGACAAATTGGGTTGTTTTTGGAAGATAAATACGAAGAAAACGAGGCATAATAGATTCGGGTAAGCGGTGATAAAAGTGATCGATGGGCGGACGACGCTGATCAGTAAGATAAAGAAATATTGGCGAAAAAAGAGAGAAGTACGTTATACTTTTCTGTTAGTTCCGCGTGCTTCCGGAGTAACGAAAGGTATTAATATCCCTTTTTTCGTCATAGTCCTTTTCTTCCTTTTGTTTGCGGCCAATATTTATTTTCTAGTCCGTTATCCCTTACGTCTTTCCGAGATCGATAGTTTAGATCGTAAAGTCTACCAGCTAAATGACGTTATCGCTCGAAACGACAACGACTTGAAGCTGATTGATCCTTCAATTAAAAAGACGGAAGAATTCGAAGCAGTGGTGGAACAACACAGTGAGATCATAAAAAAGATCGAAGCATTACACCGTTCGATTGTAGACAAAAAAGCTGGTAAGTTTTGAATAAGGAGTAAATAATGGAACGGGTAATGAGCAGCACGCCGCTGAGGTTTTCCTCCCGGCGCCGGAAAAAAGACCGCGGCTATACCTTGATGGTGCTCCCGAACAAACCGGAAAAGGTAAGGAGCGTCTATCTTCCTTTTGTCCTGATTGTGATCTTCGTCTGCTTAATTGGCGTAAACCTCTATTTTTTGTGCCGTTATCCTTTACGGATTGCTGAAATCTTCCGTTTGGAACAAGAGATCATCAATTGCAAACAGACCATTGCCCGCCAAGAAAAAGAATTGAAAATGATCGATCCAGCGATCCAATCAACCCATGAAGTCGGGGAAAAGATCAATGTCCATAACCGACTGGCCATGGAGCTGGAGAATAAATACAACGAAGTGAAGAACACCGCTTCGCGGACACGGGTCAGTCGGGGCGGCAGTTATCGCCCATTCCAGTTGCCCCAGTACAAGTTGTCCAGCGCCGATTCGGAGCTGACCAAACTCAATATCCTCAATAGTAACCTGGATTTTCTTGGTGAAGAATTAAGCAAGACCGGTACCCAGCTGCAAGAGCTGTATTCCCGTTTTAGTGCCTATAACCGGGAACTGGATTATACCCCTACCATTTACCCGTTAATGCAAAAAGGTTATATCTCTTCTTACTATGGGTACCGGCGTGATCCGGTGACCGGCGTGATTGGGGCTTTTCATGAAGGGATCGATATTGCGGTCCGAACGGGCACGCCAGTACGGGCAACGGCCGACGGGACGGTGGTGCGCGCCCGATCGAACGGGACATACGGGTTGTTTATCGAGATCAAACACGGATCGTATGGGTACTGCACAAGGTATGCCCATCACAGTAAAATACTGGTTAAGGAAGGGCAGATTGTGAAGAAAGGGGATATCATCGCCCTGGTCGGAAGTACCGGGAAGAGTACCGGCCCCCATCTCCATTACGAAGTCTATTATAACGGTAAACCGGTTAATCCACGGAACTACATGCCGTAATCATTATTGAGGAGGATACTGATGAAAAAGGACAAGCATGAAGCAAACCGGAAGGGTGGAAGCAGGAAAATTGATACTTTAATTGGAAAGGATTCCGCCTTTACAGGTAATATAGAGTCGACGGGGACGATCCGGATCGACGGAAAGTTTGAGGGGGAAATCATCACCAAGGGCGATTTGGTAATTGGGGAAAGTGGCGTCGTCCAAGGGAAGATTAAAGCCGAAAACATCACGATTGCCGGGAAAGTCCATGGCGAAGTGGAAGCCGCCGGGAAGCTGGAACTGGTTCCGACCGGTAATTTGGAAGGGGAAGCCAAAATGGCCTTGTTGGTTGTGGAAGAAGGCGCGGTCTTCCAAGGAAACTGTCAACAATTTAGCAAGGACAGTAAGGAAAAAGGGAAGTTTCTGCCGATCGGGACACCTTCGGAACAAAAAGGCCAGCCGAACAGCGGACAGCCCCAACGCTGAGGGCAAGCCTGAGGGGCAAAGGATTAAATAATTGACATGGTGGCAAAAATGAGCGAAGTGGTTAACCGGGTTTTTGTTTCTTTGTGGAAAAAAAGAAGAAGGAAGCGGGAAAAAGGGTATTGCCTAATGATCATCCCCAACAACAAGGGGAAGGTCAACTCGTTAAATATCCCTTATGCCGTTTTCATCTCCTTCTTTATCATTATGGCGGCCAACCTTTATTTTATTGTCCGTTATCCTTTCCGTATTTCAGAGATCTGGGAGTTGGAGCGGCATGTTTATGATTTACGCCAGATCATTGCCAAACAGGACAAAGAACTACGGCGGCTTGATCCTTGTTTGAAAGCAACCCAGATGATGGCGGGCAAGATAAACACGGCCAACCGTTTTTTTGTGGATATGGAGATAGAATATAACCGCCTCCGGAACAAAAAGACCGGGGAGAAGACCCTGACGTACCGGGAGGTATATTTACCCGGTTACCGGCTGTCCAGCGCCGACCAGGACTATTCCAAGTTAGCCCTCTTAAACAGTAACTTAAGCTATCTGGAAGAAGAGCTTGCCTTCACCAGCTCCGCATTGGACGATTTATTGGACAAGTATAAAGCATACGACCGCCAACTCGACTTTACCCCGACCATCTGGCCACTGGCCCGCGACCGGCGGATCTCCTCCGGTTTCGGTTACCGGCGACACCCGGTTCATAAACGGGTCATCTTCCACCACGGAATCGATATTCCGTCCCGGATCGGCACGCCGGTGCGGGCGACCGCCGAAGGGACGGTGACCTACGCGGGAACCCGGGGCGGTTATGGCCTTTTGGTTGAGATCAACCATGGCAATGGATACCGGACCCGTTACGGGCATAACAGTCGGCTGGCCGTCCGGGTCGGACAAAAAGTGAAAAAAGGTCAGATCATTGCTTACGTCGGTAATACCGGGACCAGTACCGGACCCCACGTTCACTATGAGGTACGACTGAACAATGTTCCGGTAGACCCAACACCATATCTTAACTGAGAGGGTCGATCATGATTATGGATGGGAAAAACCAGATTCAGACGATTATTGGGAAGGCCACCTCTTTCCGGGGGACGATTGGATCGACGGAGAATATTCAGATTGACGGAAAACACCAAGGTGAGCTTGTCACCAAAGGAAACCTCTATGTTTCGGAAACGGGAGAAGTGGAAGGCAAGGCCCAGGCCGATAATCTTTTGCTTGCTGGGGTTTTTCACGGGGAGGCAAAGGTCAACGGGAAGTTGGAGATTATAACGACCGGAAAATTCCAAGGCGAGGCGGAAATGTCCATCTTTGTGGTGGAAGAAGGCGCCCGCTTTCAGGGCGATTGCCGGCAGAACAAAAAGTAACGGCGAAAAGTGGCTTGTTATAAAACGTAGAGTTATAAGGAGAAAATAGGCCCCTGGAAGAGGGGCTTTTTCATACATAAAGGACGGTTTGGAACAATCCTTTAGCTTTAAAACATAGAATTAGAACGGGAGAAGAAAAAGCCGTACGGTTTAAAGAAAAAGGTGAGAGGTTTGCGGTTTCAACCTTCCAAAACGGGAGCACAGCGCTTACTGGCGGAGAAATTACGGGATGAGAAGATCGGCTTTCTGGAAAACCAGTGGCTAGAGGGGATGGAAGTGGATCTCTTCTTGCCCGATTATTATCTGGTCATCGAGATCGATGGTTTTTACCACTTGAGCGCGGGGCAGCAAGCAAGGGATCTCCAAAAAGACCGGCGGTTGGAGGCAGCCGGTTACCATGTGGTGCGTTTTACCAATTCCCAGGTTTACCAGGACATTAAAGGATGCCTGCGGCAGATTAAGGCTTTTATTGAGGGTCATGACCGCCAATTAAAAAGGGGAGCCCGTCCGGATGAGGGGCAAGCCCCCTGGCAAAGTCAGCTGGCCGCTTATAAAAAGAAGCCGGACCAAGAGGAAGTGAAGTCGGAAGAATAGAGAAGGGAGCAGGTACGTTTACCACCTTAGGACCGGGTGGCGCGCCGCTTCCGCTTCGTTTAAGCGCCGGACGGGTGTCGTGTAGGGTGCTTTTTTTAGTTGCTCCGGTGTGGTCTTGGCTCGAGCAGCCAAATCTTTCATGATCGCCACAAAAGCATCCAGTAGATCCAAGGTGACGGATTCGGTGGGTTCAATCATTAAGGCCTCGGCAACGATCAAGGGGAAGTAGACGGTGGGCGGATGGATCCCGTAATCAAGGAGGCTTTTCGCCAGATCCATGGTGCGGACCCCGGCCGGATTGTCCTTCAACCCGCTGAGGACAAACTCGTGCATACAGTGGCAGTCGTAGGGAAGATTGTAGTCTTGCTTTAACAATGTCTGGAGATAATTGGCCGCTAAGACCGCATCGGCGGCCGCCTGTTTCAACCCTTCGTAGCCAAGGCTGTAAATATAGGCGAGGGCTTTGATGATCACCGCGAAATGACCCCAGAATCCTTTCACTTTGCCGATAGTCCTGGGCGCATCATAACTCCACTTCAAACCGGTCGGCGTCGAGACGACCCGGGGAACAGGCAAATACGGTGCCAAGTGGGCTTTAACACCCAAGGGTCCGGAACCGGGACCGCCGCCGCCGTGGGGGGTGGCAAAAGTCTTATGGAGATTGAGATGGACAAGGTCGAACCCCATATCGCCGGGACGGGCCCAACCCATAATGGCATTGAGGTTGGCGCCGTCGTAGTAGACCTGGCCGCCGATGTCGTGGATCATCTGGGTGACGGTTAAAATCTTTTCTTCAAAGAGACCCAGGGTGTTGGGGTTTGTCAACATCAACCCGGCCACCTGCGGAGACAAATAAGGTTTAAGGTCCTCCGGTTCGATGATCCCGGCCACCGAAGACGGAATCTTCTGGACTTTAAAGCCGGCCAGGGCCGCACTGGCGGGGTTGGTGCCATGGGCGGAGTCGGGAATAAGAATTATCTCCCGGGCCAGTTCGCCTTGGTCCCGCAGGGCTGCTTTGATAATCAACAGACCGGTCAGTTCGCCGTGGGCCCCGGCAGCCGGTTGCAGCGTAAAGGCGTCCATCCCGGTGATGGTCGCAAAGATCTTTTCTGCAGTGTAAATGATCCGGAGGGCTCCTTGGGTGCTGGATTCGTCCTGTAATGGGTGGAGGTCACGAAACCCGGGAAGAGAAGCCAGATCCTCCAAGAGTTTGGGGTTGTATTTCATGGTACACGAGCCCAGCGGATAAAAGCCTTGGTCCACACCGAAACTCCGCTGGGATAACCGGGTAAAGTGGCGTGTTACGTCCATTTCGCTCAGTTCCGGCAGGTTCAGTGGCGTTGTGCGGCGAAAAGAGGGCGGGATCAGTTCTTCTTCGGATGCCGGCAGCTCCGAAACGGGGGGAAGATAACCCCGTCTTCCCGGGACGGAAGTTTGGTTCAGTAAAACAGGTCCGGCTTGCATTTTCATGGCACACACCTCTCAATCGCTTCGCAAAAACGGTCCATCTCGTCTTTTGTTCTTAGTTCGGAGGTATACAAGAGACAGGCGTTGGTGGAAAACGGTCGGCCGGTGGGTAACTGATAACCGGGGAAAAAGCCTTGTTCCTTCATTTTCGGGAAGAAGGAAGCATCGGCCGTGGGCAGGCCGACCACAAATTCATGGAAAAAGGGTTCGGGCGACAGTCCTTGCACCGCCGGAATCCTGGTCAATTGGGAATAGAGGTAATGACTATTTTTTACCGTGGAAAGGGCGACTTCTTTTAAACCGGTTGGGCCCAGCAAAGACAGGTAGATGGTGGCAGTGATCGCACAGAGGGCTTGGTTGGTACAGATGTTGGAAGTGGCTTTTTCCCGCCGGATATGTTGTTCCCTGGTTTGCAGCGTCAGGACAAAACCTTCTTCTCCGTCGGAATCGGTGGTTTTGCCAACCAAGCGACCGGGCATGTTCCGGAGGAAATCCTTTTTCGCCGCGAAAAAACCAAGGTAGGGTCCGCCGAAGGAGAGGGGTAGCCCGAAAGACTGGGCTTCACCGACCACGAGATCCGCACCCAGCGCCCCGGGGGGTTCCAACAAGCCGAGGCAGACCGGGTCGTTAAGATAAATGATGGACAGGGCACCGGATTCTTTTATTAAGTTCAGCAGTTCCTTGGTCAGCCGCAGGCGGCCGAAGAAATCCGGGTATTGGATGATGACCGCGGCGGTTTGGCCGGAAAGCAAGGGGGCAAGGGAGGCGTTGACTTCCGGTTCTTGTTCCCGCAGCGCTAAATAATGCATCTTAACCGGTAAATGGGCGGTATAAGTTTGGAGAACCTGTTGGGCTTCGGGATTTAATCCGGAAATAACGATAAACTCCCTCTTATTGCTGGCATTATAGGCCAGGAGGACGGCTTCGGCTAAGGCGGTGGGTCCGTCGTACATTGAAGCATTGGCCACGTCCATCCCGGTCAGTTCGGCAATTAAGGATTGATATTCAAAAAAGGCCTGGAGGAGTCCCTGGCTGAACTCGGGTTGGTAGGGGGTATAGGCGGTCAGAAACTCGGAACGGCTGACCAGATAAGAGAGGGCCGCCGGGATCGCGTGTTCATAGGCGCCGGCCCCCAGAAAGGAAATCATCTGCGAGCAGGGGGTATTCTCCGCCGCCCACTGGGTAAAGAGCTTCTTAACCGCCCACTCATTGTGGGCAGGAAGCTCAAAAGAAGCTTGGGCGCGGATTGTCTCCGGGATGATGGCGAACAGTTCGGACGGGTCTTGAAGGCCAATGACCCTTGCCATCCGACGCCGTTCCGGATCGGTTAACGGTAAATAAGGATGGCCCATCTTTTTACCTCTTTTTCTTATAAAACGGAAGTTCCACGCATTTGGCGGGACGGAAGGTGTCACGGACCGCCAGCGCCAGCGGGGTCCCCGGGGGCGGGACCGGATGCACCAAGGCCATCCCCAGCGCTTGCCCAATGGTTGGCGAATAGGATCCGGAAGTAATCCGCCCGATCGGCTGTTGATCCCAATAGACGGTCATCCCCGGCCGGGGGATGGCGGAACGGTCGGCGCGGAGGCCGATCCGCCGCGGGGTGGAGGGATCATTCTTTTCTCGTAACAAGGGGAGACGACCGCAAAAATCCGGCTTTTCCCAAGCGATAAAGCGTTCTAATCCGGCCTGGACCGGTGAGATTGACGGCGAAAGTTCGTTTCCGTAAAGCGGTAAGCCCGCCTCCAGCCGGAGCAGATCCCTGGCCCCCAGACCGGCCGGGACCAAGCCGTCATCCTCGCCGGCGCGAAGGAGATCGGACCAGAGGGTTGCGGCCAGGGTTGGGGGGATATAAATCTCGAAACCGTCCTCACCGGTATAGCCGGTGCGCGAAAAGATCAGTTCCTCGTTTTGCCACGCTAGTTTCTTGAACCGGAAAGGTTTTAAGGGGAGGACCTCCGGAAAAAGCCGGGCAATGATGGTAGCGGCCACGGGGCCCTGAAGGGCCAGGAGTGCAAAGAGGGGGGAATAGTCCCGGAGTTCCACTTGATAACCGGCGGTCTGGGACTGCAAGAAGGAGAGGACCGGTTCGGTATTGATCGCGTTGACCACCAGCAAAAACTCTTGTGGTCCGATGCGGTAAACCAACAGGTCGTCAATGGTCCCACCGTCGTGGTTGCAAAGAAAAGTGTAGATGACTTGACCGTTTTCGAGGGTGGCGAGGTTATTGGTGAGCATCCGGTCTAAAAAGAGTGCGGCTTCCGGACCGGTGACCAGTAATTCGCCCATGTGGGAGACGTCAAACAGCCCGGCGTGGTTCCGAACGGCATGAACCTCTTGAAGGATACCGGCGAACTGAAGAGGCATCTGCCAGCCCGCAAATTCGGTAAAGCGGGCACCCGCTTGTTGACAGCTTTCGTTAAGCGGGGTTTTCTTCTCTTGGCTTGGGGCCACGGTTAATCGCTCCTTTACCTGTTTTTTAAAGACCGGCGTTAAAAGGAGAGCACGGCACGGTCGGCTTCCATCTGAAAGGTGGTATTAAACGGAGCGGAGAGCGCCTGCAATTCCTGTAAAACGCGTTCTGCTTCGTCCCCGCTATAAGGCTGCGGTTGAAAATTGACCTGGTGATTGTTGATGTTAAGCGGATAAAAAGCCGCCTCTTTCAGACCGGAAGGCGTCAAACGGACCTGCAGGAGCAGACCGTCCTGGACCTTTCTGCTGTAGGAGGCAAAGACGAAATTACCGAGACTGTAGGCGATCAAGCCATGTTTATAAACCTCAACTCCTTGAATGACGTGGGGATGATGTCCCACCACCAGGTGGGCGCCGGCGTTGATGGCGGCCTTGGCTAAGTCGGCCTGATAGGCTTTGCGCTCTTTAAGATGTTCGGCGCTCCAGTGGAAAGAAACAACCACGATATCCGCGAGCGCGCAGGCTTTTTTAACGTCTGCGCTCAGATAACGCAGGTCGCCGAAGGCGGTCCCCGCCCGGGTGGCGGTGGCGTTAAACTCCAACGGTAAGGTATTGTTATAAGCAAGAAAGGCTATTTTAAGCCCGTTTTTTTCAAGAATAGCGGGCGTCCGGGCGGCGGCGAGGTTGGGTCCGGCACCGGTATAAGCGATCTTATGTTGTTCCAAAAGCGCAATGGTTTCGGCCAAGGCCGCTGGCCCGTAATCCATAATGTGGTTGTTGGCCAGGGAAACTACGTTTATGTTACCCGCTTTGAGGGTATTTACCACCGGGGGGGAACAACGGAAAGTAAAGGTTTTTTCCACGTAAATCTCACCCTGGGTGGAAATGGGCGTTTCCAGATTGACAAAGAAAACATCGCTTTCCTGGCAGAACGATTGTAAATAACGAAAAGGATAAGCGGGATTGGTGTAAAGGATCTTCTCCAGCCAGCTTCCCAAATAAAGGTCGCCGGCCAAAGTAAGGACCACCTCCGCTTCGGGGTTTTGGCTAAAGGCTGAACCGCCCAGGGCTAAACATAACAAAAGGGTAAAAAGGACGGAGAAAGGGCGAAAAACCAAAGACAACTTGGCGCGCACCGCCGGACCTCCTTTTCACTCTTATAATTTCTTCCATTATTATATCATTAAGCCAAAGAAGATGACAGCAGATCATCGGCTTTCCGTTGTTCGTGGGAAGAAAAAGCGGAGGGCGAAATTTTAATTCCGGCAGGAGTCGCGTCCCAAGAGGGGGAAATAACTAAAGACGGCGATGGAGTAGATGGATCGGAGGGAAACAGGTGAAAGAGGCCAACCCAGAAGACCAATTGACCACGGGACAAGGGGATAATCTGGTGAAGATGAACCGTTTTTTTTCCTCGGAAAAGACGGCCAAAGCCTTTCACGAATTGATTGCCTTCACCCAACGCTCAGAAGAATGGATGAATTACGTGGCCGCAGTTTTTGAAGAATTTATCCTCTGGGAGAAGGCGGCCATCTCTTTCGATCTGCTCCTTGAGCTATTGCTCTTCATCACTTGTGACCGGGTCTTGCCGGAAGGGAAAAGTATTATCACCCTTTATCTGGAGAGAAACCGTGGTCTGGGTGAAGAAGAACGGAATTTCCTTGTGTCTTTGGCCGCCAGCCGGTTCGGGATCTTTCAAGTAACCCGCGTTGAGAAGGAAGGGCGGGTTCGTTTTAAAGATTTATTCCGTGCGGAGGAGATTCCCGTTGCCCTGGGCGGGGTTGTGGCGCCGCCCGGCAGTTTCATGATGGGACGGATCCTGCCTGATTCTCCCGGAAAAGACGGGTTTTGGCGGCCGGCCATCTTTTTGACCGCTTTGGAAGAACCAACGGTTGCCGCCCTGGAAACCGTGGCCAAAAAATGGTTTTGGCAATATAGTGTCGCTCATAAAGGGTGGGCGACCGAAGATGATTTTATCCGCGAGAATGGTTTTCGTTTTTTACGGTGGTATCTCGAACAGCTTTCGGCTGGAACTGCGAGCTAAAGGTGGTATAATAAATCTTTCAGGAATGGGTGGGAAGAAAAAGCAGGAGGTAATGGCCGTGGAATTTTTAGACCGCATTGTGAAGGTCCAGCCGGAAATGATCACCACGTTACAGGAGTTGCTCGCAATCCCCAGTGTAAAAGCGGAACCGGCGGGGGCCGGCGCCCCCTTTGGCCGTGAGATCGCCCGGGCCCTGGAGTATGTTCTGGCCTGGGGTGAAAGACAGGGCTTCACCGTAAAAAACCTCTCGGGTTATGCCGGGCATCTGGAGTTCGGGAACGGTGATGAGCTCGTCGGCGTCTTGGTCCATTTGGATGTGGTCCCGGCTGGAGAAGGCTGGCGCTATGCGCCCTGGTCCGGAACGGTTGCCGACGGGAAGATTTATGGCCGGGGGGCCATCGACGACAAGGGACCGGCGGTGGCCGTGATGTATGCGCTGAAAGTTTTAAAAGAGAGCGGCGTGAAGTTGGGAAAAAAGATCCGGATTATCTTCGGTTGTGATGAAGAGAGTGGTTGGGGCTGTATGGAACATTATTTTAAACACGAAAGGAAGCCTGATTACGGGTTCACTCCGGATGCCTATTTCCCCTTGATCAACAGCGAGAAAGGCCAAATTGCTTTGAAATTCGAGACCGCAGCCGCGGACGGCGGTGACGGGGTCGTTTTGAAGACCTTTACCGGCGGGACCAGACGAAATGTCGTTCCCGAGGAGGCGGAGGCGGTTTTGGCCTTTCCGGACCAAGCGGGATTGGCCAGGGGCAAAGCGCTGATTTTAGCCCAGGGCATCGATGGGATTACGGTGCTTGCCCTCCCGGAAAAAAACCGCCTGAAGGTTCGGGCACAAGGAGTTTCGGCCCATGGCAGCACTCCGGAGCTGGGGGAGAACGCCATTGTGAAGCTGGCGCAAGCCTTGGCCCCGCTGGAAGGAGAGGGGAGCGCTTGGGCGGCGGTTCGTTTTATTAGGGACCGGATCGGACGGGAGACCGATGGCCGCGGTTTGGGCATTGATTGCCAGGATGAGATGTCGGGCGCGTTAACGATCAATCTGGGTGTAGTGCGCACGGAAGGCGGCAAGATCCGGATGGAAGTGGACATCCGTTCGCCCCAAAGCGCCGACTATTCAACCTTGAAAGAGAAAATTGCCCACCTCTTAAGCCTTTATGGACTGACGATTACGGAGTATAGCACCATGCCGCCCCATTATCTTCCCGTTGACCACCCCCTGGTGCAGGTCTTGCTCCAGGTCTACCGGGAAGAAACGGGCGATTGGTCAAAACCGGTGGCGACCGGGGGGCGGACTTATGCGGTGGCGCTGGGGAACGGCGTGGCCTTCGGGCCCGGGTTTCCGGGTCAACCGGAACTTGCCCACCAAAAAGACGAATATATTACGGTGGCTGACCTTATGTCTTGTACACGGATCTACGCGAAAGCCCTCTACGCGTTAGCGAGAGAAGAATGAGGAAATAAGGAGAAGCGGACTATGGGCAAACGGGGAACGATGCTTTTCATCATCGCCATCCTCTGCTTAGGCAGCAGCTTGTTGGTGCAGGCCGATAAAGGAGCGGCGGAAATTCCGGTTGTCGTCAAAGAGCGGGCGGGGCTTGATTGGAAAAACACCCCGCTGACGGTGGGGGTTCCAGTGGCTGCCGGGGACAAAAACTTTCTGAACCCGCCGCGGGTTTTAGACCAATGGGGCCGGGAGGTCCCCAGTCAAGCAATCTTGTTATCCTCCCCGGCCGCAACCGCGGTTCCCAAGTGGTGGCGGATAACCTTTCTCG
>JAAYMP010000162.1 GCA_012521315.1 Bacillota bacterium | reverse complement strand
GAAGGACGAGATTAAACAGACGGAAGGAGATCCGCTGGTGAGAAGCCGGATCCGCCAAAAACAAAGACAACTGGCGATGCGCCGGATGATGCAAGAAGTTCCCAAGGCGGATGTGGTGATTACCAACCCGACCCATTTGGCCATTGCGCTCAAATATGAAGCGGAGAAGATGGCGGCGCCGCAGGTTCTGGCGAAGGGCGAAGGATATATCGCCGCCAAAATCAAGGAGATCGCCACCGCGCACGGGATTCCGTTGGTCGAAAACAAACCGTTGGCCAGGACCCTCTACCAAACGGTTGAGATCGGGGAGCAGATCCCGCCCAATCTTTACCAGGCGGTTGCTGAGGTACTGGCTTTCGTCTATAAACTGCGGCATAGACGTTAGGACAAACGACGATCGGACGAAAAAAATTTGAACATTGATGGTGAATAAAATGCCGGATCAATCAGGGGAAAGAAACTTCTTATCCAGAATAGCCTTTAGCGGGGAGATTGTCATTGTTATCTTGATGGTCGTCATTCTCGCCATGTTGTTTATTCCTCTCCCCAGTTTTATGCTGGACCTCTTTTTTACTATCAACATTGCCCTGTCATTCTTGATCTTAATGTTGACGATGAATGTCCGGAAGTCGTTGGAGTTCTCGGTTTTCCCGACCGTTCTGCTGCTGACAACTCTTTTCCGGTTGGCCCTCAACGTCTCTTCCACCCGGTTAATTCTGTTACAAGGGTATGCCGGCCAAGTCATCGAGGCGTTTGGCAGCTTTGTCGCCGGGAGCAACCCGGTGGTGGGCTTTATTATCTTTCTGATTTTAACTTTAATCAACTTCCTGGTGATTACGAAAGGGTCGGAACGGGTGGCTGAGGTGGCGGCTCGTTTTACCTTGGACGCTATGCCCGGAAAACAGATGAGTATTGACGCGGACTTAAATGCTGGACTGATTACGGATGAAGAGGCCCGGGCCCGCCGGCGAGAGGTTGCCCGCGAAGCGGACTTCTACGGTTCCATGGATGGGGCCAGTAAATTTGTGAAGGGCGATGCCATTGCCGGGTTGCTCATCACCATCATTAACCTCCTGGGGGGCGTGCTCATCGGGATGTGGCAGCGCGGGCTTAATGCGCTGGGAGCTTTGCAGTTGTACGCCCTCTTGACGGTGGGTGACGGTTTGGTCGCCCAGGTCCCCGCCCTGCTGATCTCCACCGCGACCGGTGTTTTGGTGACCAGGGCTGCTTCCGAAGACAACCTGGGGACCGATGTCACCAACCAGCTCCTGCGTTACCCGCAGATCTTACTGATTACCGCGGTGGTGCTTGCCCTTTTCGGCTTGGTCCCCGGGATGCCGACCATTCCTTTCCTGGTCATTGCGCTTCTGCTTTGGTGGTTGACGGCGCTCCTCCGGCGGGAGCAGAAAAGAAGAGCCGAAACCGGCCTTGAACAACAGGCGACTGCCCAGGAACAAGTCGCTTACAAACCGGAGAATGTCCTTTCCCTGCTGGCGGTCGACCCGATGGAAGTGGAGATTGGCTACAGTTTAATCCCGTTGGTCGATAAGAGCCAGGGCGGGGACCTCTTTGAACGGGTTAGTTTGATCCGGCGACAAGTTGCTTTGGAACTGGGGATTATTCTGCCCGCCATCCGGATCCGTGATAACATGCAACTTGCCCCCAACCAATATATGATCAAGATCAAAGGAGTGGAGGTGGGCAGCGGGGAACTGCTGACCAACTCTTTCCTGGCGATGGATGCGGGGGCGGTGATGGAGAAGATTTCAGGAATTCCCACGAAAGAACCGGCTTTTGGTTTACCCGCCCTGTGGATCACGGCGGACCAAAGGGAAAAAGCGGAAATGTCCGGTTATACGGTGGTGGATTGTCCTTCCGTTTTGGCCACCCACCTGACGGAGATTATCCGGAATTATGCCTATGAACTATTGGGGCGGCAGGAGATCCAGGCCATGCTGGACTACATAAAGGCCGATTATCCGGTGGTCGTGGAAGAACTGGTCCCCAATTTAATGACGATTGGCGAGATCCAAAAGGTCTTTGCCCAACTTTTAAAGGAAGGAATTCCCCTGCGCAACTTGGTAACGATCCTGGAGACGCTGGCGGATTATGCGCCGATGACGAAGGATGCCGATTTACTGACCGAGTACGTCCGGGTGGCCTTGAAACGACAGATCTCCAAGATGTTGGCGGGGGATGGGAAGAACATCCAAGTGCTGACCCTCTCACCCCAGACCGAGGAGCGGATCCTCCGCGCTCAGGACAGCGAGGGCGAGCCCTTGCCGCCAGCGTGGTTGAATGAGTTCTATGCTTCTTTAAACCAACAGATCCGCCCGATTATCCAGGAGGGGCGCAATCCGGTGCTGTTGGTGGCGCCGGCCATCCGCCGTTACGTCCGGAGTATTACGGAGCGGGTTTCGCCAAAGATTTTTGTGGTGTCATACCAAGAGATAATTCCGGAGATGGAAGTTCATTCCTTAGGAATGGTAGGTGTTGTTAATGCGGGTTAAAAGGTTTGTCGCCGACACGGCGCAGCAGGCGATTGCCCGTGTGAAACGGGATCTGGGCGATGACGCCCTGATCCTGCATTCACGCCCTTTTAAGGAAGGGGGCTTTTTGGGCTTATTTGCGAAAAGAAGATATGAAGTGCT
>JAAYMP010000161.1 GCA_012521315.1 Bacillota bacterium | reverse complement strand
GGACCGGCGCGTCCGCCGGCGGAGGGGCTTCTCCCGCCTCGTCCCCCACCATCTTGGCAAACCCCTCGGGGGCAACGGTCTCGTAGCCTTGGATCCCGACCGCCCGGTCGGCGACCACCGGCGCGGCAAGCGCCGACTCCTCATAAAGATAGACGGTTCCCGGCCTGAGGTAACCTTTGGTCCGGTCGGCCGAGCGCTTGCTTAACACCGTGAGCAAATCGGCTTTGGCAAATTTGGGCGCCCCGATCGCTTCCTCGGCGATCTGGACATAAGCCACGGAGACCCCGCCCCGTTGCTCCACACCGAAGTTGGGGATATAGAGGGCCTGCTTGCCACTGTGGAAAGCCGCCTCGGCCAGGAGCTCACCGATGGTCTGCACCCCTTGGCCTCCTTCCCCGGCGATAATAATCTTCAGGACCTTCCTCTCAGTCATGCCGACCCTCCCCTCCGGCCGCGGCGGCCGGGACCCGTAGTTCGCCTACTTTAAAGTAGCGGGCCATCTCTCCCTGGAGAAAGGCCCAAGTCTGTTTGGCGTCGGTCCGCCAATTGGTGGGGCAGGTCGATAAAACCTCAACAAAGGAGAAGCCCCGCCCGGCCATCTGGTTACGGAGGGCTTTCTTCAGGAATTGCTTCAGTTGCTGGTATTCCCCGACCGTTCCCCGGGCGACATAAGCCCCGTCCGCCGCAATGGCGGCCACCAGTTCCGGCCCTTGCAGCGGGGGACCGGTCCTTTTTATATCCCGTCCGTATGGGGTGGTCCCGGTCTTCTGCCCCGGTAAAGTGGTCGGCGCCAACTGCCCCCCGGTCATGGCGTACAAAGTATTGTTGGCCAAAATGACCGTGATCCGGTCTCCCCGTTGCGCGGCGTTGACCAAATGCTGGGCCCCGATGGCATAACCCCCGCCGTCACCCATGTAGGCGATCCCAATCGTCTCCGGGCGGGCGCGCTTCGCCCCGACCACCAACGGGATAGTCCGCCCGTGGTGGGTCTGGACGCTGTCAAAGTTGAAAAAATCCCAACTCAAAAGAGAGCAACCGATATCACATCCGTACAGAACCCGGTCCAGGATCCCCAGTTCATCAACGGCTTCGCCTAAGGCTTTCAGGGCAATGCCATGGCCGCACCCGGGACAAAAGCGGTGGGGCTTGGTCTCTTTCCGCCAGGAAAGGGGCATGTTTGGGTTCCTGGCCGGTTCCCGCTCCACCGTGCGCTCCACCGTTCTCTCTTCATCCATCATGAGGAACCTCCTTCGGGGTCTGGTTGACGACGGCCGCCACGATCTCTTCCGCCGTAACCCCAACCCCCGGTTTTAATAAAGTGTCGATCGGGTTGGTGAGCCCGTAAAGCTCAGCTTTGACCAGCGCCAACAACTGCCCGTAGGCCGATTCAACCACCAGGAGACGGAGGCCGGGGTTGGTCCCGGCCGCCTGGCGTAAAGCCGCGCCCGGAAAAGGCCGGACCGTCACCGGCCGGAAATAGCCGACCTTGTATCCTTGGCGGTTCAGCATCTGCTGAGCCTGTTTCGCCGCCCGGGCCACAATCCCGTGGGCCACCAGCAAAACTTCGGTTTCCGGACCAACCTCCACCTCCCACTCGACGCCCTCCGGCGTCATCCGTTCATATGCGGCCAACTGCTCCGTCAAACGTTCGTACAACTCTTCCTCAATATTGAAGGTATTCCGCAGGTGGACCGGCTCCCGGTCCAAAGCCGGAATCCCCGGCCGCCTGACCAGCGGTTCGGGGGGGACCAGGCTCCACCCTTTCGCCTCCGGCCGGAACAGGGTGACCGCCTCCCGCATCTTGGCCTGGTAACCGTCGCCCAGCACAAAAGCGGGGAAACGATACTGCCAAGCCCGGTTGAAGGCTTTGATGGTGTACTCGAACAGTTCCTGGTGGGAAGCAGTGGAATAAACGATGCGCAGGCCTTCACCGTTACCCCCGGCCGTGGTGAGCCGCAACTCCTGCTGGGAATAGATGACGGTCGCCGTGGAGGGGCCGCCCCGCTGCTGAATAATCCAGACCCCCGGGATCCGCATCATCTCTGCCATGGCGATCGGCTCCTGCATCAGAATGTTGCCCGGTCCGGCTGTCGCACAGAAGGTTTTCTTCCCGACCAAAGCGCCGCCCAGCATCGCAAAACCGGCCGCCATTTCGTCCTCCGTCTGGAGAAAGCCCCGTCCGAAATGGGGGGCCAGGCGGGACCAGTAATGCATAATCTCGTTTTGGGGCGTAATCGGATAACCATACATAAAATCGGCCCCCGCCACCAGCGCCGCCCAAGCCACCACTTCATTCCCGGTCATAAAGCTCCGTTGCTCCTTGTGGAGCAGAGTCTCGAACTCCCCGGTCAGTTGTGCAATTTTAATCTTCCTCCCCACCTTTCCTGGGTAATATGGTAATATGGCCGGAACCGCAAAGCCCAACCGCCTGCCCCGGCCCGCCTTCCCTTCACCAAAAGGCATCCGCCATGTAACGGTCCAAAGGCCGCACCGGATTTCCCATCCGGTCGTACGCCCCGATCCGGCGGGCGTACGGCCGTAAGGCGGCCGTGGCCACCACGGGAAGGCCAAGGCGGCGGGCGGCCTCCGTCACCAGCACCGCTCCCTCTTGGATCACCGCCACCGTTGTTTCCTCCCCCAGATGCGTATTGTTGATCAAACCGTCGACCGGCCCGAACTCGCCAAGATAGGCCAGGATCAAGGAAACCGAGGAGGTTAACGGGCGAGTCATATTCACGACCATCAGCAAACGGAGGCGCGAACCGTCCGCCGCGGGAGTAAAACCGTCCGTAATCAGATTGAGCTGCTTACGCCCGTCCACGCCGTAACCGACATCGATGATGACATCGCCCGTAAAGTCCAGGGCCGTCTTGATCTCTTTTTTTAAAGGGATCGCCGCCTCACCGAGTCCCACCAGTTCGCTGGTCTCCCAGGCCAAAACTTCCAGCCCTTCCTGCTCCAGACGGCGTTTGAGCGGGCGCAACGTGTAAAAGGGTTCGACCAGGTCCAGATCGACCAGGCGTACCCGCCGCCCGCTCCTGGCCAGTTGAACTCCACGGTTTATAGCATTCTCACTTTTACCGCTGGCATACTCCCCCACATATGCTTCGAGAACCCGGCCCACCGTTTATCCTCCCCGCTTAACTACGTGTTACCTTCCTGCACAGCTTCGATCTTCCGCTTTGCTTGTCCCCCTGTTGTCTTCGGGTCTCCTCCCTGCTTAACTTCCCTTCTCCCGC
>JAAYMP010000013.1 GCA_012521315.1 Bacillota bacterium | reverse complement strand
GACCGGCGATAACCTTCTCTTATCCTATTCTTTCTTGGAGGGGTTGGTCGGCGGGGAACTGACGCTCGCCGGGCCTACCGCCCAACCGACTCTGCAAGGGAAAGTAGCGGTGCGGAAAGCCCGGATCGAACTACCGGAGAGTACGGGCGGCACACTTCCCTTTGATGCGAACCTGGATGTTGAGTGTCAAGCCCTGAATGATGTCTATTTCCGGATGTACGGCATGGCTTATGTCCCCTTCAACGGCCGTCTGCACGTCGGTGGCACGCTTCAAAAACCGGAGTTAAACGGGGAGTTGGTTTCAAACCGTGGTTGGGTGAATGTGCTTGGCGATACCTTCCGGATCAAAAACTTGCGTGCAGAATTCCGCCCGGATTATAAGCTTTATCCCTATTTAGAGTTGGAGGCCACCCGTTATCTGGCCGGGACGGAGGTAACGTTGAGCACGGCCGGGTGGTCCGGGGATTTGGACAGTTTAGTGATTAACCCCAGTTCCAATCCGCCTATAAGCAGGGAGGAAATATTGAAGCTCCTGAATTGGCCGGAAAAGATCGAGGATGGGACCCTTACTTTCGCCAGTCTGTTTCGGGAGAACATCAATATGGTCGGGGACTTTGTGATCGGACGCGTCCTGGACGAATTCCGGAGTGTCATGTCCATTGATTTCCTCACTTTGGAGCAGGACCGGCAGGAAGGGACTTTCTGGATGAACATGGGTAAGTCCTTAAGTGAAGATTTATACCTTTCGTACAGCCGGAATCTGACCTCCCTGGCCGAACAGGTTTGGAATCTCGAATGGAAGATCGTGCCCAACTTTTCCTTACTGGGCAATTATTCAGCCGAGGAAGGGTTGCGGTGGCAATTCCAGTATAATTTGCGTTTTTAATGTATAGTCGCGTTATTTTCACCAAATTTACCGGAAATCTTTATCCGAAGCAAGAAGGGAAAGGGGTGTCCAATCACGAAATTTTTAATGATTGATATTCCTCAGCTTGCTTCCAAACTGCTTCCCAGTCAAGCTTTTTCCGCGGTTAGCGGTCGTAAGCCTCCGGGCGGAGAGGGGAAGGTGCCCTCTGCTGCTCTGGAGGGCGGAAAAAGCATTAGTCCAAACAAAAAGGAGGCCAATTCGGTGACGAGGATCTTAAAAACCCCGGTACTACTTGGTGTGGTGCTTTTTATGATCATGGTGTCGATCGGACCGGCGCTGGCGGTAGGTGAGATCGTTCTGTCGGTTGAGATCACCGGTAACGAGCAGGTGAAAGAGGAACAGATCCTCCAGGCCGTAACCAATACACGCTTGGGCGAAGCCCTTGACCGGCAAGCGGTGGTTAAGGACCAGCAAGCGATCTTGGATCTTGGTTATTTTGCCATGGTGGAACCCTACGCCGAAGAATTCCTCGGCGGGATCAAAGTGGTCTTCCGTGTGGTGGAAAACCCGAAGATTACCCGTTATGAGATTCAAGGTTTGGAACGGATTACGCCCAAAGAGGTTCTTCCGTTTTTCCGCCATAAACCGGGGG
>JAAYMP010000160.1 GCA_012521315.1 Bacillota bacterium | reverse complement strand
GGGCTCGGTCAGAACCCTGATCAAAGCCGCTTCATCCAAAGCGTCCAGGGAAACGACGATCGGCAAACGGCCAATAAACTCCGGAATCATCCCGTACCTGAGGAGATCCTCCGGCATCACCTGCCGCAGCAGATCGCCGATGGGCTTCTCTTGTTTCGATTTAATCTCGGCCCCAAAGCCCATTGCCTTCTTCCCGATCCGGTTCTCGATGATCTTTTCCAGACCGTCAAAGGCGCCGCCGCAAATAAAGAGGATGTTGGTGGTATCAATCTGAATAAACTCCTGGTGCGGGTGTTTCCTGCCCCCCTGGGGCGGAACCGAGGCGACCGTTCCTTCCAAGATCTTTAGCAGAGCCTGCTGCACGCCTTCCCCGGAAACATCCCGGGTAATTGAAGGGTTCTCCGTCTTGCGGGCGATCTTATCCACTTCATCGATGTAGACAATCCCCTTCTCGGCCTTCTCCACATCATAATCGGCCGCCTGAATCAGTTTTAGCAAGATATTTTCAACATCTTCACCCACATAGCCGGCTTCCGTAAGCGAGGTGGCATCGGCAATCGCGAACGGGACATTAAGGATCTTGGCCAGCGTCTGGGCGAGGAGCGTCTTCCCGCTGCCGGTCGGGCCCATAATCAGGATGTTGCTCTTGTGAAGCTCGACGTCGTCAAACATCCCCTCGGCGTTTATCCTTTTATAATGGTTATAGACGGCAACGGAGAGGATCTTCTTGGCTTCCTCCTGCCCGATCACGTACTGGTCAAGAATGGCCTTAATCTCAATCGGCTTCGGGATGGTTTCCAGATCAAAGGGGGTATCGTCGGTCAATTCTTCATCGATTATCTCGTTGCAGAGTTCGATACATTCATCACAGATATACACGCCCGGTCCGGCGATCAGTTTCTTCACCTGTTCCTGTGCTTTGCCGCAGAAAGAACATTTTAACTGCCCTTTATCATCCCCGAACTTAAACATCCCACCACCTCTTTCTTATGGATTTGAAAACCTACCGACTGGTATGCCAAATGGATGAGGAAAGCACCATTATCCTTGCCCTGATTTCCTGAGGTGGGCAACTACTTTATCTTCCTTTTATCGATGATCTCATCGACGATACCGTATGCTTTAGCCTCTTCCGCACTCATCCAGTAATTGCGGTCCACGTCTTGGGCGATTTTTTCGATGGGCTTTCCGGTGTGGCGCGCAATAATCCCGTTGGTTATTTCGCGCAAGCGCAAGATCTCGCGGGCTTGAATCTCAATGTCCGCGGCTTGCCCCTCGGCCCCACCCAAAGGCTGGTGAATCATCACCCGCGAGTGGGGCAGCGCGTAGCGCTTACCCTTCGCCCCCGCACTCAGTAAAAGCGCAGCCATGCTGGCGGCAAAACCCACGCAGATCGTGGAGACTTGGGGTTTCACGTATTGCATGGCGTCGTAGATCGCCAATCCAGAATAGATTACGCCACCGGGGCTATTAATATACACGGAAATATCCTTATCCGGATCTTCACTCTCCAGGTAGATAAGCTGCGCCACGACCAAATTGGCCATCGTATCGTCGATTGGACCGCCGATAAAGACGATGCGCTCCTTCAGCAGGCGGGAAAAAATATCATAAGCCCGTTCCCCGCGGTTAGTTTGTTCAACAACCATCGGCACTAAATTCATTCTTCTTTCACCTCTTCCTCTCTTTCGTCTTCCTTGACCGCCGTCGCCGTTTCCTGCTCCGGCGCGGCAAACCCGACAAGAAGGTCAATTGTCTTTTCCCGTTCTAAAGAAGAACGGACCCCTTCAATAAAACCGGGGTTCTTCCCCTTCAGAATATCTTTGCGGACTTCGGGCGGATAAAACTGAAGCAGATAACCGACCCGATCTTTAAGTTCGTCCTCAGTAACGGTAATTCCTTCTGCCTGTGCCACCGCTGTCAGCACTAGATCGGTTTTCACCCGTTCCTCGGCTTGGGGCCGTAGTTGAGCGCGGAGCTCTTCCATGGTTTGTTCGGTATGGGTGAGATACTCCTCTAATTTTAACCCTCTTGCCTCAAGATCATGCTCCATATGGTGAATCATGTGTTCCAATTCCCGGTTAATCAGGGTATCCGTCAAGGGGACCGTACTCCCCGCCACCACTTGCTTGATCACTTCATCTTCAAACTTACGGTTGGCTTCCTGCTCTTTATGGGCTTGAATCCGTTTCCGTAGGTGCGCTTTTAAATCATCCAGCGTCGCAAAGTCCCCATGCTCCTTGGCAAACTCGTCGTCAAGGTCCGGCCGTTCTTTCCTCTTAATTTCGTGCAGTTTAACCTTGAAGACCACTTCCTGCCCGGCCAGATCTTGCTGGTGGTAGTCTTCGGGGAAGGTCAGGTTCAAAGCCCGCTCCTCGCCCGGGGCCATTCCAATCAGGCCATCCTCAAACCCTGGTATAAAACGGCCAGCTCCTACTTCTATAGTATATCCTTGGGCGGCCCCGCCGGGGAATGCTTTTTCGTTTAAATATCCTTCAAAATCGATGAGGGCAAAATCGCCCTTCTCCAAAGCGGTCTTCTCGGCCGCGACCAGCTCCGCGTGGCGCTCCTGCAGCGCCTTTAACTCCGCTTCCACCTCTTCATCGGTAACGACCGGCTGCTCCTTCCGGAGATCAAATTCTTTATAGGCACCGAGTTTGACCTCGGGGAGAACTTCCACTTCCGCCTGGAACTTAAAGGGTTTATCCTCTTCAATCTGGTCTTCAAAATCGATCTTGGGGTTCTCAACCGGTTCCAGCTTATGTTCCTGGATCGCCTGGTAATAAATTTTACTGACCAGAATCTCAACGGCATCCTGGTACAAAACTTCTTTCCCAAATTGTTTCTCTAGAATAAACCGGGGGACTTTCCCTTTCCGGAAACCCGGCACCGATACACGCTGGACCACTTTTTTATAAGCCTGATCAAAAGCATCAGCTACTTCCTGCGGATCGGCCTCCAGCTTGAGTAATACCCGGTTGTTTTCCAGTTGTTCAAGGGTTGATTGCATCTTTTTCCACCTTACCTTCCGTCTCAAAATTGACTTTCCCGAGTTTAGTGTAACCATATTTAACCAAAAGCACTAATAAATAATAAACCTCCATGGCAATGAGGAGCCGATAAAACCTACTGGTTTTATCGGCTCTTTTTCCCGTTATAAACACCATGTTTAAATTTTAACTGCCCAGTGGTGATGTGTCAAGTTAAGGAATTGCATAAAACGGCGGAAAAAAAGAAAAACGGCTTTTAAGCCGCTGTTTTTGGTGCGAGAGAGGGGACTTGAACCCCTACGGTTGCCCACTAGATCCTAAGTCTAGCGCGTCTGCCAATTCCGCCACTCTCGCTTGCTTACCTAATAATAGTATCATAACGGTCAGGGAACCGTCAACCTCCGTTTCTCCGTGGCTCCGGTTCCCGTTAAACCGCAAAAACATGACGCCCAATCCGGGCGGTGACGGTGCGTGACCAAATCCACTTGGACGTGGTTTTACTAGGGTTGTAGAAATACAAAGCCCCGTTGGTGGGGTCCCACCCGGCTTTCGCCAGACGGGCGGCGCGGTAGGCGGTCGCGTTCGGCTGCAGCCAGACCTGCCCGTCCCGGACCGTACAAAATTCCCCTTTTTTAAAGACAATGCTCCACAGATCATTGGGAAATCTGGGGTTACGCACCCGGTTAATCAGGACCGCGCCGACGGCTACTTGCCCCTCAAGGGGCTCCCCCCGGGCTTCCGCATAGATCACCCGAGCAAGGAGGTCGAGGTCGATCCCATCGGCTGGCCGGCCCCCGTTGGGTTGTGCCTTTCCGGCTGCCGGCGCCTCCGACTTGGGCTGCTCCTGGGGAACCGCTGGCGGCGCCGCCGCCATTTGCTGGTGCTCCGTCTCCGCCGCCGGTTCTGCTGCTTCGGCCACCGCTCCGGATCCGGCTCCTGCTTTTAGGCCGGAAGCAGCCCCCGGCTTTGCCGCCGTGCGCTCCGGCACCGTTTGCCCCTGCTCCAGCCGGTTCGGCACCGGGGCCGGCACCAAGACCAAAAAACTCATGACGCTGAAAAAGGGAATCACCCAGCATAATAAGGTAAATAAAGCCAGCCATCGTTTTTGTTCGGGGTTAATTAAAGACAAAAAGGTCATCTTCCTCACTCCCCATTGTTCCCACGCTTCGACGTTTCACCGGTCACCCCGAAAGCCCGGTTCCCATTGGGTAAGCCGGGCCCAGATTGTAACGCTTTTCTTCCCCGAGGTCCGTCTTTCTCGTCCAAAAACGTTACCAGTACTAATCATGATGATAACATAACAATGAGGAGATGGTTAACCCCTTAAACGTTGCCATTAAAGGCAAAGGCCGCCATCGCCGGTTATGGTTAGGTCAGTTATTTATAGGCCAACCCCAGACCCAAGAAGAGCGCATTGCCCTCGCTGCTGTAACCCAAATGGAACAAGAGGGGCGGTAATATCTGGTAAAATGCTTCCACTTCGTACACGACCGACTTCGAGGGAACCAGACATTTAACCCCGCCGCACAACAAAAACGGCGAGTATCTGCTGGTGTAGATAAACCCGGCGCCAAACAGAAAATCAAAACGCCCATTGACACT
>JAAYMP010000159.1 GCA_012521315.1 Bacillota bacterium | reverse complement strand
GGAGGTCTTTCATCAACTGAACCCCGCCATCAAGCTGAAGATCGACCAACCGGATGGAGCCCGCGTCAACGCCGGTGCGGTGCTGGCCGTGGTCTCCGGCCCCACCCGCGAACTGCTCGGCGGCGAAAGGGTGGCCCTTAACTTCCTCCAGCACCTGTCCGGGATCGCCACCGCCACCCGGAAACTGGTCGATCTGCTCGCCGATTACCCCCGGGTTCGCCTGGTCGACACCAGAAAAACCCTTCCCGGACTGCGCGCTATACACAAATACGCCATCCGGGTCGGCGGCGGTTACAACCACCGTTTTAACCTGGCGGATGCCGTCCTGATCAAAGACAACCACCTGGCGGCCTGCGGTGGGATCAAAGCCGCCGTCGCCAAAGTCCGGGCGGCCGCCCCCCACACGATGAAGATTGAAGTAGAAGTCGAAACGGAAGAACAGGTTCACGAAGCCTTGGCCGCTGGCACCGACATCATCATGCTGGACAACATGCCGCCGGCGTTAATGGCCGAGATGGTACGGCTCATCGACGGAAAAGCGCTGGTGGAAGCCTCGGGGAACGTCTCCGCCGAGACGATCCGGGCGATTGCCGCCACCGGGGTGGACCTGATCTCCGTGGGCCGCCTCACCCATTCCGTGCAGGCGTTGGACATCAGCCTCCGGTTGTAGAAACACCCGCCCCGGCGGCTGGTCTTGTCCGGACGGGAAACCGTCCGCCCCAAAAACCGGCCCCCCGCCCGGGCCGGTTTCGCTTAACCGGGCGGTTCCGGCTGGTGGAAACAACGGGGCGTATAATGACGCAAAAGCCATTTAGCCAACCCATCCAGCCCGGGGAAGAGAATCCGTTCGGTAATGTTGGCTTGGTCAAGTTTGTCCCGGATCTCCCATTTCAACTCCCGGGGGATGATTATTCTCCGGTACAGATGGGGATATTGGTAAAGCCATTCATCCAAGCCTCCGGTGGCGGTCGACATCACGGAGAAGAAAGCAAACTGGTTGACGATCCGGGAATCGAGGGAAGGCGGTTCAAAGAAGATCACCAGATCCCGGTCCTGGGCGTGAAAAGCGTCAAAATCCTTCAGCGTCGGGACGGCTTCTTCGATCATCTCCACCGTAAATGCATTAGCCCCGATCTTCTCCATCACCCCTTTAAACGGCTCGGGCAGCATCCGGTTGACCTGCACATAATCGACTTGCCAGATCATGCCGTCCCGGTCATATTTGGTGGGGTCATCGGTCGCAAAGTGAAGAGCCACAAAGGGTGAATAAGTCCAGTCCAGCAAACGGGTGGGTAAACCGTGGTGTTGCGCTAAAGTCAGGACCCGCCAGTCGGAGGAGACCAGACTGGCGTCGGCAAACTGCCCGTATTTTTTAAAGTTCCGGAGCAGGTGGTATTCCAACTGGGGATTGTTCCGGCAAATCCGGTAGAAACTGTTCTGCAACTGGTAATTACAGTCGGCCAACCCCCGGAAGGCATAATCGCTCCGGAAACGGCCGAGCTCCGGTTTCCAAGCGTTATCATACAAACGCTCGCAGACTTCACTCCAACTCCGGACGACAATCTCGTTTTTCGTCATCCCAATTCCCCCTTGTGCCCTGATCGGTCCATTCGGTAAAGCGGCCACCCGGTCGTCTCCGTCCACCGGGCTAATCCTATTATACTTAATTATACCGATTAATCACGCCCAAATTGTTTTTCCTCTCGTTTTTTTATCTATTTTCTGTTACAATTGGGGAAAATAGATGGAAGGGATTTATGATGATTGCCATCTTCGTTCAGTCACTCTTGATTGGTTACTCGGGCGCGGTGATGCCTGGATCGTTGCTCACCTATACGCTGGACCATAGTTTAAAATCCGGCGTCAAAGCCGGATTTTTGGTTTCGCTGGGCCATAGTTTCCTCGAATTGTTCCTGGTGATCTTGATCTTTTTTGGTTTTGGGCAATATCTCACCACCACCCCGGCCCAAATCCTGATCGGTCTAGGCGGCGGTCTCCTCCTCGTCTTTTTGGGCAGCAGGATGGTCCAGGACAGCTGGCGCGGCCCGGCAGCCATTAGCCTGCCGGCCGCCGCCCCGCCGAAAAACCGCAGTATCTTGCTGGGCGGGGCTTTGATCAGCCTCGCCAACCCCTACTTCCTCATTTGGTGGGCGGTCGTTGGCCTCGGTTTGATTATGAATGCCTTTAACGCCTTCGGTTTTAGCGGGGTCCTCCTCTTTTACCTGGGGCACATCCTGGCTGACTTCTCCTGGTACCTCTTGGTTGCTTGGTTGGCCGGCAAAACCAGAACTTTTCTCCACCCGAAGGTTTACCGGTTGGTCATCGGCGGTTTGGGCCTCTGCCTAATCGGTTTCGGGGTCGGTTTTTGCGCCAACACGCTCCCGCTCATCTTTTAACCGGTTTGCTGTGGTCAGAATTTTAACTGGGCGGTCGCATAAACCGTTGCCACTTCTGCCGCGTCCAGGCTGGCCGCCACATCAAACGCCACCGGACCAAGCTTCAGTCCGCAACCGGCCGCAAAGTTAAATCCGGCGCTGTCTTGGTACCCGCCGGCCCGCAGGACAAGGATGCCCAGCAGGGGCTGCTCCACGCCAATGTGGAACGTGGTATCTTGCCCCTGTGACAACGGGGTCACCAGGTCGGCGGCGACCACCGTGCCGAAGAGGGGGACTTTCACCGCGCCACCAAGGACCAGTTGCGTGGGCCACCCATCGGCTTCCCCTTCGCGCTCAAGCTTCGTCAGCCCACAGTCTTTCAGGACCGCTCCCACGCGAACGAGTTTCCCGACTTTAGCCATGGCGCCAAGGTCGAGCGCGACCCCGTTGTCGTTGTCCGCCGGCGCAATCCGCCCGGTCTCCGTAAATTTTCCCGTCTCGACGGTCACATATTTAACGTTGAGGCCGAACGCCAAAAGATCGGTCAGGTCGTGCGCGACGGTGAAGGCCACCTGATCGGTCTGGTCGATCCGCATTGTTTTCAAAAGGGTGCCGGACTCAAGGGCGGCGCGCCGGTCGGCGACATAAGACAGCCCGAAGTTTTTCAGGACCAAACTGGCCCCGCCCTTTAAACCCAGGGCTCCATCGAGCGCGTTGGGGTTTTTCTTCTGAATGGCTTCAATCTGTTTTAAACTTCCCTCGAACCCGCCGTTCAAGGCCAAACCCATCTTTACCTGGGTAATTCCAGCCGGATTCCAATAGGCGGCATTCCCGTCATCCGCCACCGCGGTATAGGCGCCACCCATCCCCATGGCCCGGGCGCTAAACCCGGGCGTGGCCGCGGCGCAAAGCGGCGCCAAGACGATCAGTAAGACGATCGCCAGCAAGAAACTCTGTACTGTTTTTATCTCCATCTCTCCTTTCTCGTGCCATACCCGTAACTTAAATTTCGACACACCGGGGTCAATCCCTTTTCCGTCATTCTGCCAGAAAAAGGGTTTTCCCCGCTGTTATTTTCCTCTACTTTACCGGCAAAAAAAGGTATAATATAGAGGTCAGAAAGAAAGGAGGCTTTATCCGTGCAGACCGAAACACTGCTGCAAGAACTGACCAATGCCGTCGGCCCCTCGGGGCGGGAAGACCGGGCGGCCCAGATCCTCATCGATCTCTTCACCAACGGGGAAGGCCGCCACTGGATCAGTGCCCTCCACCGCGACCGGTTAGGCAACATTATCCTCCGGAAAGCAGGCCGGGGCGAGCAACCACCCCGTATTATGCTCGCCGCCCATCTGGACGAAATCGGCCTGATCGTCACGGCGCTGGAAGACGGCTTCATCCGCTTTTCCACCATCGGTGGTCTTGACCAACGCGTGCTCCTTGGCCAAGAGGTCATTGTCCACGGCCGGGAAGATCTGCCCGGGGTCATCGGGGCCAAGCCGCCCCATTTACAACAGGCGGATGAACGCGAGAAGGCCGTGAAAATAGAAGAGATGACCATCGATCTTGGCCTCACCCCGGAGCGCCTCGCCGCTTTGGTGCGGGTGGGCGACCCAATTACGATCAAGCGGACTTGCTGTGCTTTAAGAAACTCCTTTTACAGCGGAAAAGCCATGGACGACCGGGCCGGGGTCGTCGCGCTGGTCGAATGTCTCCGCCGCCTGAAGGATTTCAACCACGAAGCGGAAGTCCTGGCAGTCGTCACCGTCCAGGAGGAACTGGGCGTCCGGGGGGCGGTCGTCAGTTCTTACGGTCTCAATCCCGATCTCGGGCTGGCGGTTGATGTGACCCATGGAGAGATGCCCGGTTTGGCCGAGTACGAAGCCTTTAAACTGGGCCAGGGACCGGCCATCGTCACCGGACCGCCGGTCCATCCCCTCATCTTTGCGAAGCTGAAAGCCGTCGCCGAAGCCGGAAAAATCAAATACCAGGTGGAAGCGGCAGACACCCCCAGGGGAACCGACGCCTACGCCATCCAAATCGCTCAGGCCGGTGTCGCTAGCGGCCTGGTCTGTATCCCCCTCCGTTACATGCATACTTCCGTAGAAACGCTGGCGCTGGACGATCTGAAAGAAACCGGTCGTCTCCTGGCCGAATTCATCATGCAGATCGACCGCGCCTTTTTGGAGGGATTAGAATGTTACTAAAGGAATTATCCGAATTAAACGGCGTTTCCAGCGGTGAAGCTGCCGTCCGTCACTTTCTGCGCGACCGGATCCAGGGACGCGTCGACCGGATCGAGACCGACCGGTTGGGCAATTTGATCGTCCGCCGCGACCAGGGGAAACAAGGTCCCCTCGTCATGCTCTCCGCCCATATGGATGAGGTTGGCTTGATGGTGGTGGGAATCGACGCCAGTGGATTACTGAAGATCAAAACCATCGGCGGCATTGACGAACGGGTCCTTGTCTCCAAACGGGTTTTGGTCGGTCCCCAGCGGATCCCCGGGGTAATCGGCGCCAAACCCATCCATCTCCAGGAGAAGGAAGAAAGGGAACGCCCGCTGAAGACCACCAGCCTGTTTGTGGATATCGGGGCCACCGACCGCCAAGATGCCGAGAAGGACGTTAAGATCGGCGATCTCATTGCTTTTGACGTCCAAGCGGGACCGTTCGGCGACGGGCTTTTCAAAGGGAAAGCCCTTGATGACCGGGCGGGCTGCGCGGTGTTATTAGACATCCTGGAAAAGGAGTATAATCTCCCCTTGGCTTTCGCCTTCACCGTCCAGGAAGAAGTCGGTCTGCGCGGGGCGACCGTCGCTGCCTTTGGCATCAACCCCGACCTCGCCCTGGTCGTGGAGACCACCTCCGCGGGGGATGTGCCGCCACTCAAAAAACACCAGGCTTCCACCCGCCTGGGGGCCGGGCCGGCCATCAGTTTTATGGACCGTTCGGTCATTGTCAGTCCGGCTCTGATTGGGCGCCTGGTCGCTGTCGCGGAGGAAGCCGGGATTCCTTACCAATTTCGCGAGTCAACCACGGGCGGAACGGAAGCAGGAGCCATCAACCAGACCCGG
>JAAYMP010000158.1 GCA_012521315.1 Bacillota bacterium | reverse complement strand
GACCGACCTAACACTATTTTTAGGAAGGGGATTAGGATGTCCAGGAAAAACTGGAGCCTGCGACAGATCATTATTGTCACCTTGGTGGGTTTACTCACTTCCGGGCTCCTGTTTGGAGGCGGGTTTTTGTACGAAAAAATATTTCAACGCAATCCATTGCAAAAGTGGGTAAAAACAAGTCCGGCGATCACCGGCTTTCAGTTACAGGAGCAGAAAGCGGGTTTGCGTTTAGAATTGACCCTTGATTCGGCACAGGTTAACAATCTGCAGGCCATCCTCGAGCCGTTCCTGCGTGAGGTGGTCACCAGAAAGCAACGGCCGGTGTATGAGGTGCGGATTGCCAATGAACCTTCCACCGAATTGGCGGAGGTCTATTACCAACTCAGTTTTGCGCTGGCTGAAGCGCAGGCGACCGGCGAATACAACACCCTTTATGAAGCACTCCAAACTTTACAGGCGGAAGCAGGCGAGGCCGACTTCCGTGTTTATCTCGGAACCGACTATCTTTATGTGCAGTTAAAGAAGGGAAACGATAGTTATTTTTCGGTGGTTCCCCGGGTGGACCACACCAATAGGTTAGTACTCGCCATGGAGACAAAAGGAGGGAGAGGCTGATGTGGCAAGAAGTGTTGACCGGCATCGGGGCCGGGGTATTGGTTTTTTTGTTCGTTCGCGGTTTTGACCCAATACCTTTCCTGCTTTTAGCCGGCTTCTTCTTTATCCTCCGTTTTTACCTGCAAGGGCGAGGTTTGGAGAAGAATTATGAAACCATCGATGCCGCCGGCGACCGGGCGGTGTTTCCCCCGGTGACCTTTGCCGACATTGGCGGCCAGGAGATCGCCAAGCGCGAGCTGATGGAGGCCTTGGATTTCTTGAAGAATGAGGAAAAAGTGAAAGATTTGGGGATCAGACCCCTGAAAGGGATTCTTTTGAGCGGCCCGCCGGGGACCGGGAAAACCTTGATGGCGAAGGCGGCCGCCTCCTACACGGATTCGGTTTTTTTGGCGGCCTCGGGATCGGAGTTTATCCAAATGTATGCCGGGGTTGGGGCCCAACGGGTGCGCCAGCTTTTCGCCCGGGCCCGGCGGCTGGCGCAAAAAACCGGAAAACAAAAGGCCATTATCTTCCTGGATGAGCTGGATGTTTTGGGCGGGAAAAGAGGAAAACACACTTCCCATCTGGAATATGACCAAACGCTGAACCAATTGTTGGTTGAGATGGACGGGCTAAGGGCGACCGATGGCACCAAGGTGCTGGTGATCGGGGCGACCAACCGGGTGGACCTGTTGGACGACGCCTTACTGCGCCCGGGACGGTTTGACCGCCGGGTTCAGGTGGACCTGCCGGAGAAGGAAGGGCGCCTGAAGATCCTGCAGATCCACACGAAGAACAAACCGCTGGCGGCGACGGTCAATTTGGAGACCATTGCCGAGGAGACTTTTGGCTTCTCCGGTGCCCATCTTGAATCTTTGGTGAACGAAGCGGCTATTTTGGCGTTCCGGCAGGGCAAGAAGGAGATTGGTAACGCCGAGTTACAAGAGGCTATCGATAAAGTGATCCTTGGAGAGAAACTGGAACGTAAACCGTGCCGGGAGGAGTTACACCGGGTTGCCGTCCACGAGACCGGTCATGCCTTGGTCAGCGAAACGGTCCGTCCGCACTCCGTGGGGACGGTCACGGTGGTCCCGCGCGGGAAGGCCTTGGGCTTTATGCGGCCGAACGGTAAAGAAGAACGGTATCTTTACACCAAAGCCGATCTGGAGGACCGGATCGCCGTCTTGCTCGGCGGGGCGGTGGCGGAAGAATTGATCTACGGGACGCGGAGCACCGGAGCCGGCAACGACTTGGAACAAGCGGTGCAACTGGCGAAGGAGATTATCAAAAACGGCCTTTCCCCGCTGGGGATTGTCGATCAGGAGTGCACACCCAAAGAGCAGGTGAACACGGCTTTTACGGAGATCATCACGGCGCAGGAGGAACGGGTCAGGAAGATCTTGACGGTTAACCTCTCCCTCCTCAAACAAGTGGCCGCCCGGCTCTTGGCGGCCGAGAAACTCTCCGGGGCCGATTTCCGTTCTTTGCTGAAAGAAACGGCATAAACGGTCGGGGGACGGGAACGGCCGTAACAACCGGACCGGATAGAAAGTTGGGGCAAGGACGATGCAGAAGTTGAAGCAGATCAAACTCGGGCCAAAGGGGAAGCAAATCCGCCTCTTGCTGCTGGCGATGGTTACCGTTGGGATCGGTTTGGCCGCCTTTGGCGGGATGAAGGCGGAATTTGGTCCTTTCGCGGTCCGGTTTGCCTTTGCTTGGGGCTGGCCGGGCGAAAGCCGTCTGGTGATCCCGCCCCTGGGTGAGATTCAAGCCCATACCCACCGGTGGCCGGTCGTCCTCTCCGCCACTTTGGAACGGATTGATCTGCCCCTGCTCCAACACGAGCTCCTCGGGGTCAGCGCTTCCCGGGCTTACCTTGAAGGCCTTTTGGTGAAAATCCGGGATTACCTTTATTATTTTATCGCCTACTTATGCCTGGTGGGCGGCGTTGCCGGTCTCCTGGCCGGTCTCCTTTTTGGCGAGCGCCGCTTGGCGGCACAGTGGCGGATGGCCGGCGTCGGGGTCCTGCTGGTTTTGTTCATCATGGGCGGGGTGGTGGTCGGTTATGACCAGGAAGCGTTCAAAAACCCCCGTTACGAAGGGGCTTTAGAGGTTGCGCCCTGGGCGCTTGGTTTGATTGAAGAAGGGTTGAACCGTCTCCCCGAATTCAGCCTCCGCCTGGCGGAAGTGGCCGGCAGGATGAATACGGTTTTTGCCGGGGTCAACACCCTTTCCCCGTTGGCCAACGTCGAAGGGGAGGTCAAAGTCCTCCATGTTTCCGATATCCATAACAATCCGGCGGCGGTAGAGTTTATCGAAAAAGTGATTGCCGGGTTCGGGGTGGATCTGGTGATTGACACCGGTGATTTAACCGATTACGGTACCGCTTTGGAGACGGAGTTGAACCGGAAGATTAACAATTTAGGGGTGAAGTACCTGTTTGTTCCGGGGAACCATGATTCGGCCGCCGTGGTTGCCCGCTTGCGCAAGTACAAGAATGTAATTGTGATGAGCAAACGGATCTATGAAACGCACGGGCTGACGATTGCGGGGTGGCCGGATCCGGCCGGTACCGGGACGGGAAGCCTGATGCCGGGGGATGATGAGTTGAAGGCGGAAGCGGAGAACCTCCGGGCCTATCTGGCAACGGCCGGCCGGGAGATCGATCTTTTGGCCGTGCACAACCGGAAATTGGCGACCCCCCTTTCGGCGGGGGTTCCGGTGGTGCTGTACGGGCATGACCACAAGATGGCCATCACCGTGGAGAACGGGACGGTCTTCGTCAACGCCGGAACGACCGGGGCGGCCGGTCTCCGCGGCGTCGGCAACGAAAAGATCCCCTATAGCGTGGCCTTGCTCCGGTTTGCCCGGCAGGACGGGCGGTACCACCTGGTCGCCGTTGATTCGATTCAGGTCTTCAGCTTGCCTGGGAAGTTTATCTTGGAACGGACAATGGTGAACACGCCCGGCACGGCCGGGGTGGAAGCAGGAGACGAAAGGTGAGAGGTTCACGGAGGAAAGATATGACGATGGCTGGATGGAGGGTTGGCGCAATGAGGTTGTTTGTGGCAGTCCGGTTAACTTCCGAACTACAGCAGGCCGTAGGGGCTTTTATCGCCCAAAATGTGGTCAAGACCAAAGGGGTCAAATGGGTTGACGCCAGTCAAGCCCATTTCACCCTCTTTTTTTTGGGCGAACAACCGGCGCGGTTGGTCACGGAGCTCGATCCCCTGCTGCAGAAAGCCGCAGCCGGGCAGGGAAGCTTCCTCCTGACCTTGGGACCGGGCGGGGTCTTTCCTTCCTGGAAAGCGCCGCGGGTCCTCTGGTTGGGGGTGGAAAAGGGGCAGGAAGAATTGAAGGCTTTGGCGGCCCGGGTGACGGCGGTCTGCGTCGAAAGGGGAGTGGCGCCGCCCGACTGTCCCTTTACCCCCCACCTTACGCTCGGGCGGGTGAAAAGCCCGCCGGTCGCGATCGACCGGGAAACGCTGACCCGGGGGGTAGCGGGGGAAATGACCGTGACCGCCTTTACTTTGTTTGCCAGCGAGTTGAGGCCGGAGGGACCGCTCTACCGGGAGCTGGGTACCTATCAGCTGGGTAAATAGGATTTATCCGGCGCGCCGGGGTAAAGCGCCGGATTAGGGATTAGCGTTTGTTTAAATTCGCGCTATTATCCTTGATTGAAAAGGAGGTTTTATGATGAAAGCCAGTTTGGAATGGGATGGACATTTGGGGTTTACGGCCGTGGGTGAATCCGGGCGGCCGGTGGTCACCGACGCTTCGGCGGCGGTCGGCGGGCGCGGTTTAGGCCCGACGCCGATGGAGTTGGTCCTGTTTGGTTTGGGCGGGTGTATGGGGATCGATGTGGTGTCGATCTTGCAAAAGTCCCGGGTCGAACTGTCCGCTTTCAGCATGGAGCTGGAGGGAGAACGGGCCCCGGAACACCCCCGCGGTTTTACGAAAATCAAGATCCGCCTCTACCTGAAGGGGAGAGGGCTCCACGAGGCGGCGATCGACCGCGCCATCAATCTTTCCATGGAAAAATACTGTTCGGTGCGGAGTTCTTTGAAGGCGGAAGTGGCGACGGAATACACCTTTGAGGAGCTTTAAACGGGGGGCGCTGGTTTGGGGTTTGACGGTCTGTTTTGTTTACCAGATCTTTAACCGGCTAATCATCGCGGCAAACAGGGATACTACTGACTGAAGCGGCGGAGATTGGTTAACAAAGGAGGTAAACAGATGAACCGTCGGTGGCGTCGATTACTGGCCAGCGGACTCGTGGGGGCCGCCCTTAGCCTGATGATGGGACGTGGCCGCAAAAGGGTAAAGACGGCCAGCCGGAATCCTTTTATGACGTGGGTAAGGCCTTTCTTGTTGTCTCTGGTTGGGGGGATGAGTAAAGAAGGTTTATGGGGCAAGCTTTTGCCTTTGCGGAGACGAATTCGCTAGTGGGCGGATCCGGGTTTCCGCCCGCGCTGACCGTGAAGACAGGGTACAGGGAAAATGGGCCGTAAAATCCAGCCGTTACTGGTCGTCAGCGCTGTTTTAGCGCTGTTCATTCTGGCGTTAATTGTTTTTCCCCGGGTTTCAATCACCTTTTTCCTCTCTTTCTTCCTCGCTTTTGTCATCGAACCGCTGGTGAAGTGGTTTGAACGGAAAGGGGCCCGCCGTTTGACCGCCGTGGTCACCGTTTTTTTTCTTATGTCCGTATTCGGTCTGGTTTTAGCCGTCAACTTCCTCCCCGGGCTTCTGGATGATTTAAACCAGGCCCTGACCAAACTGCCGACCTACGTCAGGGATCTCCAGGAGTGGTTTGCCCGGCTGAACAAGGAGTATAAGCGGTTTGCGTTGCCCCAGAATGTCCGGGATGTGGTGGATGAGGCTTTATACCGCGGCGAGGAGGCCTTGCGCCATTTTCTCCTCCGCCTGGCCTCGTTTTTATTATCCTTCTTTTCGCAGGTCCTGTTTCTGCTACTCGTGCCGGTGCTGGCTTTTTACTTCAGCAAGGACATGGAAAACCTGAAAGCGATGGTCTACACCTGGAGTAAACGGCTGTTTGGCGAAGAACGGGTGGTGGTTTTTGAAGTAATCGCGGTGGTCACCGGGTACCTCCGCGCCCAGGCCCTCTCCTCGTTAGTGGTTGGCCTGCTGCTGACGACCGGTCTTTTGTTTCTCCATGTGGACCTGGCCATCCTCATCGGGGCGCTGGCGGGCGTCTTCAATCTGATCCCCTATTTCGGCCCGGTGGTCGGGGCCTTTCCCGCCGTTTTACTGGCTGCCCAGACCAGCCCCTGGCGGGCGGTGTATGTAATCATCCTCTTCTTCATCGTCAATCAGATCGAATCGGTGGTGATCGTTCCGCGGCTAATTGGGGGGCGTCTCGGTTTAAACCCGCTGGTGGTCATCTTTCTCCTCCTGATCGGCGGGGAGCTCTTCGGGTTCGGCGGGATTGTCTTCGCTGTGCCGGTCGGCGCCGTCTTGCAGGTGCTTTTGAAATATTACTGTAAAAAAGTGCTATTTGGCCCCGAGTAGATTGACAGTGGAGTATGGGTTAAGATATGATCAAAAATGTAGGTTACCGATGGTTTTCCCTCCTTTTTTCACTGGCGGTTTTGACGTTTTCCATCCCGGTGGCCGCTCAGGTCCCGGCGGCCAAGTTGGTTATGGTGAACTTGACCCGGGTTGATTTTTCCGATTTCAATACGGCGGATTACCCTTATTTGCAGTGGTTATTAACAGAGGGACAGGTTGGTCTGGTTATGCTCCAAGTTGCGGGGCGTTTGACCCCGGAAAAGGTTTACCCGGTTTTAAACGGGGGTTTCTCCGGCGGGACCAGAGGGGAAGAGGCGGCCGGCGGGCTGATCGGCTCCAGTCTGCGTCAAGCCGGAAAACGCACGGCCTTTCTGGGGAATGCGGATCTCCCCTGGCAACCGAACCGGTCGGCGAAAAACCTGCTGGCGGACGCCTACGGGGCGGTGGACATCGAGATTAGCGACGGACGGGTTTTACGGTCCGATCCAACCTTTCCCTTCGGTTTTCGCACCGATTACGAGCGCCTTGGCGACTTGGTCCTCACCTTGCTCCCCACCACCGAGGTCATTCTGGTGGAGACCGGGGACCTGGAACGCTTGGAAGCTTACCGCGGCCTGATGGCGGAGGCCCAATGGCAGCGGCAACGGGCGGCGACCCTCGCGCGGATTGATGCCTTTCTTGCCCGTCTTCGTGCCGCTCCTCCTGGGAAGACGGCAATCATGCTTTTGGTGGCGGCGCCTTCCGCGACGGCGGACGGGAACGATCTTCCATTTCTACCGTTACTAATAGATCGGAAAAGGGCGCGGCCGGGTTTGTTAACGTCCTCGGCCACCCGGCAACCGGGGCTGATC
Organism: Bacillota bacterium; assembly: GCA_012521315.1. GTDB lineage: Bacteria > Bacillota > UBA4882 > UBA10575 > UBA10575 > Capillibacterium. The sequence continues at coordinate 952 of JAAYMP010000158.1, read as the reverse complement.
ACCGCAGGCGACCTGGTGGCTTTAATTAACGACTTGACCGGCGAAAGGCCGGGGCAAACCGGTGACTCCTGGACGACGGACGGAACTTGGTCGGCGCTACAGGAGGAACGGCTTTATTGGGGGATCAATCTGCGCCAAAGGATGATCATCCTCCGCCTTTACGTTTATTTCCTGATCTTCCTGCTGTTTTTGGCGTTATGGATGCCACTGACGCCGTGGCGGCGTCTGACCAAATTTACCAGGGCGTTTTTGCCGGTGGTGGCCGCTTTTCCTTTCACCCTGCTCCTGGTGGCGCCGTTGCGCATTGCCAATCTGCCTTTCCTTGCCCTCCTTCTTGTTTTGGGGAGCGGCAGCCTTTGGGCCCTGCTCCGGTGGTGGGGACCCACCAGGTTGCTGGCTTACCGCAGGCTTTTCATTGGGATGGCCTTGGCGATCCTGGTTGACCTGCTTTTTGGGGCTAAATTAATGCGCTCTTCCTTGCTCGGGCCCAGCCCGGTATTGGGACACCGCTTTTACGGTTTGGGCAACGAATATCTGGGGATCTTGCTCGGCTCCTTTCTCCTGGGGACCACCGAGCTATTCCTCCACGCGCCATGGCGGGAGTGGAGCGGCCTGCTGTTGGGAACTGTGGTCATGTTGGTCATTTCGCCGCTTTGGGGGGCTAATTTCGGTGGCGGGGTGGCCCTTGGCTATGCGGCGGTGCTAATCATGCGCCGGCTGCAACCGTTGACGGCGGCCAGGTGGAACCGGTTCATATTCTCCTCCTGCCTCTTGGTGGGGTTGGGTGTCCAGTTGTTCGGCGTCGGCCTAGGGGGGACAAGTCATCTTCACAATGCGCTCCGTCTGTTGCGTTTGGGAGCCTGGGAACGGATTGCGGCGATCGCGGGACGGAAAATCCGGATGAATCTAGGGTTGATCGCCTATAGTCTGTGGGGGCCAGTCCTTTTATTGG
>JAAYMP010000157.1 GCA_012521315.1 Bacillota bacterium | reverse complement strand
CTATCTCGTCATCGCCGATCACCGGTTGTTCTGGATGATCGACGCCTATACGGTCTCCCGTCACCTTCCCTACGCCGCCAAGCATGCCAACGGGTTTAACTATATCCGTAATGCGGTAAAGGTGGTGGTCGATGCTTACCACGGCACCGTCGATTTTTATGTGGCGGACCCGGCCGACCCCATCATCCAAACCTGGCAAAAGGTTTTTCCCGGGATGTTCAAAGCGTTTGCCGCCATGCCCGCCCCTTTACAGCAGCACATCCGGTATCCGGAAGCCTTGTTCAATGTGCAGCAGGAGATGCTCCTCCGCTTCCACCTGACCGACGCGAAAGCCTTCTATGAAAAAGAGGATTATTGGAGCCTGCCGACCCAGATCTACGCCCAGCGGGAAGAGACCCTTGAGCCCTACTATGTCACCCTGGTCTTGCCCGGAGAAGATCGGGAAGAGTTTCTCCTGATGCGTCCCTTTACCCCCCGGGGCAAACAAAACATGATCGCCTGGTTGGTCGCCCGGTGCGATCCCCCCAACTACGGCCAGCTCATCCTTTACCAACTATCGAAGGGGACCAACATCTTCGGTCCAATGCAGATCGAGGCCCGGATCGGCCAACACCCGGAGATCACGGAGCTGATCACGCTGTGGAGTCAGAGCCAGTCCCAACTGATCCGCGGAAACCTGCTGGTAATTCCGATCGGGGGCGCCATTCTCTACGCCGAACCTTTTTACATCCAATCCAACCAAGCCCAGATGCCTGAGTTTAAAAAGGTGGTCCTCGTCTGGCAAGACCGGGTAGTCATCGCCGACAACATCGAGGCGGCCTTGGGCCGGCTGAAGGGAGAAAAAGAAGACGCCCGCCGCGACCCGGCTCCAACTCCGGCGGGCGGAGCAACTGCCCCCGGGATGGCCACCGCCTTCCCGGAAGCGCCGGCCGCGGAGGCGCCCGCCGCACCCGCCAATGAACAGTTTTGGGCGGATTTAGAGCAGAAACTCCGGGCAGCGGAGGAAAAATTCCGGGAAGCAAAAGAGATTCTCCAAGAAATCCAGGAATTGATCGAAGAAGCGCAAAAAGGAACGCCCGGCCTTGATTAAGGCGGGCGTTCCGCTTCTTTGTTAATAAGCCATAGATGAAACTTAACTCCGGTCTTCGTTCTTTTCCGGCGGGTACAACTCTTTAATCTTGGCGATCACTTCCTCGGGTTTATGCACAAGGACCATGATCCCTGCTTTCTGGTACTCGACAAAGATATCGGTCAGCGGGAAATTGAGCAGAATCACTTTTTTCCCGTTTTTCAACGCCAAGGCGATCTCCGAAATCGTCCCGGAACGCCCCGGTAAAGCCACGACAATATCACTGGAAAGAACGTTGATGATATTCCGTCCGTCGCCCATCCCGGTCACCACCGGGATATCAATATAAGAAGAGGCCAGATCCTTATGGCGGTCCGGCAGGATCCCCACCGTCAGGCCGTTGTGTTCTTTCGCGCCGCGGGCCGAGGCCTCCATCACGCCCACGCCCCAGCCGCCGTTTAAAAGGATCCAACCCTGTTGGGCAATCAAACCGCCAAGTTTGTAAGCCAGCTCACAGACTTCCGGAGAAGCGCCTTCTCCTCCTCCCATCACGCCAACGATCAGTTTTCTCATTTCTAAACCTCCACGCAATGGACGCCATTTGATGTTATTATTAACCAAGCTACTCCGGAAACCTCTTCTTATATTATTAAATCTAGTTTAAACTAACAACATATAGATTGTTGGGATGGCCCACCACCGCGATCTCCTCTTCGCCATCCCCGTCCAGGTCGCCGACGGCAACCCCGATCAGCCCGTTGGGAAAGGAATAATGTTCGCTGACGGGCAGCAAACGACCGTCCGCCAGCTGAAAGCGGTTCAATCGTCCCCAGCCGTCCGCGGTATAAAGCAGCGGCCTATTGTCCCCGGCGGCAACGGTCAGGCCAAACGCCATCGTCGCCAGGAGATTCTCCACCCGCAAACGGGTAACCAACTCCTGCCTTTCCGGATCCCACGCCAAAACCGTGCACACCCCGGCCCGGCTGCTTAATCCGGTATCGGTCACCACTTCGGCACAGCCGTCCCCGTCCAAATCCCCGGCGGTCATCGACCGGATCTGGCCCAGCAAACCGCTGCCGCCGACTTTATCCATCCCCGCTTCCGTTAGGCGGTAAACCTCAACCACATGCTCATCGTAGGCCGGCCGCCGCTCGCCTAGCCGGGCCACCAGCAATTCATCCTGACCGTCCCCGTCGAGGTCGGCGACGGCTAATTCCAGAGGAGAAAAGCCGTGCGGAAATTGGGAAGAGAGGATTATCTGCTCATTCTGACAGTTATAGACGTAGAGGTGGGCCTGGGTGAGGACGATCAGCGCCGGCACCCCCCCGGGGAAAGGCCGCCCAAAGCTCATCATAACCGGCCCTTCCGCCAAGAGATTGGGACTCTCCCACTTGCTCACCGGTTTTTCCCCGTCCCAGGATAAAAGCTGCAGGGAAAGCCGGCCGGCCAAGTAATCCCGCCCCAGCACGACCAACTGGCTGGCGCCGGTCCCCAAGAGGTCGGCCGCTTCGATTTTAAACCAAGCCTCATAGAGGAAGTCTTTGGCCGCGTACTGGAAAGGAGGAGGCGGGACGGCCCAAACCAGCGGCATAGTGGCAAAGATGAGCAGGATGGCAATCGTGGCTTTCACGCAAAACCGCATTTTCTTCCTCCCGGTACAATGTCATCATCTAATTCTTGATTACGCTGCTTTTTCCTGCCAAATTATTTATCTTTATCAAGGATTTGCATATTCCCGGGACCATTGAGTCATATTATAAGAAGTAATTTTTGCAGGGGACTTGTTTTTATTTTATGACAGATTCTACGGAAGGGGGATGGGGATGACCCGAGAAGAACTGGCCAAAATGGGCAGGGAAGAGTTGCTCGCTTTAGCCGGAAAACTAAAGATCAAGAACCGCTCACGAATGAAGAAAGATGAACTCATTGATAGTTTAAACCTGGTTCTTCAGCAGGACCAAACCACCGCGGAAGCCCACGCCAAAGCTGCTGAGCAAAAAAGACCGCCGGAGCCCGTCTATACGACCGGACTGTCACCAGAGGCGCCCCCGCCGCAACCGGCGGAGGAACCCAGGTTTCCCCTCCCGTCTTCTTATAATGAAACTGTAATTACGCTGCTAATTCGCGACCCCTTCTGGCTCT
>JAAYMP010000156.1 GCA_012521315.1 Bacillota bacterium | reverse complement strand
TATTTGGAATACGCCCCTCCGGCAGCGAACAAGGAAAGAACCTTTGCTTTTGCCCATAATATTTTTCTCCAGATCGCCGCCGAATTGGGGTTAACCGGTTTTCTTCTCTTTATCTTGGCCTTTGCCCCCACTTACTTTCTAGCATATAAGTTGGCCAAAAGCGGAAACCCTTTTTATCAGGGTATTTTTGCTTCGCTCGCGGGTATTCTCATTCATCAACAAGTTGATCTCCCGATTTGGAAAACCAACATCGGCATCGGTTTTTGGCTTCTGCTTGGTTTGGCTGTCGGGCTTTATGCCGTGGAAGCAAAGAAAACCGCAGTTACCACCGGCCTCCCTCAGCCTGATCGTCAGAGTCTGACCATGCCGGGACAAGCCTAAAAACCGGTAATGATCTGATTTTTTTCTGAACAAGGAAACAACGGTGAGAGCCGATCAAGGACAAAAGGAGTTTTTAACGGTGGGCTTAAAAGCCAGTGTAGTCATTCCTACATATAACTCCCAAGAGTTGCTTCCTTTTTGTTTAAGGGCGCTCTTTGACCAGACCGCTCCCCCCACCTCCTATGAGGTGGTCGTGGTGGATGACGGCTCCACCGATGAGACGCCGGCCGTCGTCGCCGCCCTGCAAAAGGAAGCCCCCTGCACCCTGCGGTACATCCGGTTGGAACATGCGGGGCGGGCCCGCGCCCGGAATGCCGGAGCCTTGGCCGCCCGGGCCCCCATCATCATCTTTTTGGACAGCGACATGATCGTCCGGCGGGAATTTGTCGCCAGCCATCTTGCCGCCCACACGCGCCCCGGTTTGGTCGTCAACGGTTCCGTCCGGAACACGCCCGTCCCGGCGGATCCCAACGAGAAAGCGCCGCAGTATAATGACTATTCCCGGGCCTTCTTTGCCACCGGCAATGTCTCCGTGGAACGGGAAAAGCTCATCGCCGCCGGTCTCTTTGACGAGAGTTTCGTCGAATACGGCTGGGAAGATTTGGAGCTCGGTCACCGTCTGCGGCAGCTGGGTTTAAAGCGGGGAAAAAGCCTCTCCGCCTGGAGTTATCACGTACAAGCCCCCGTCACCTCGAAAATAATTCCGGCTATTCTCCAAAAAGAGCGGGAACGGGGACATATGGCCGTCCTCTTTTACCGGAAGCATCCTTCGTTCAGTGTGAAAATGGTGACCCTGATCTCGCCGGTTTTTTTTGCCTGGATTAAACTTTTAACCCCTTTCCGCTGGCCGGAACGGCCGGGCGCCACCAAACTCCTGGCTTTCTGTGACCAAAAAGGGTATAAATCCGCCTTCAACTTGATCCTCAGTATCATGCGGAGTTACGCTTATGTCCAGGGCTTGAAGGAAGCCTTGGGAAAAAAAGAACCTTAAACCTCAGACCAGGTAATCCTTGATCCGGAGGGCTAGCTTCCGGGCTCCGCCCGGCTCGCCCATCCGCTGTCGCCCGCAGCGGCCAATCCGCTCCCGGGCCGCCGGGTCACAAAGCAGCGCCAAGGCGGTTTTGGCCACCACCTCCGGTTCCCTGGGCAGCAGGCAAACAGCCTCTCCAAGTAAACGTTTTTGTCTTTCGGCGAACACCTTTGTAAATTGGGCGCCCCGCCCCGGAAAAGTGAGGACCGGCTTTCCCATCCCGGCGGCTTGTTCATTGCCGGTTCCTGCCAGCCCAACCACGAGATCACAGGCGGCCAGGAGATCACCGAACCGTCCTTGCACGATGGTGATCCGGATGCGGCCCCCGGCCGCTTCCCGGTCCAGGTGTCCCCGGACGCCCCCTTCAAGTTCTTGCGCCGCCGGT
>JAAYMP010000155.1 GCA_012521315.1 Bacillota bacterium | reverse complement strand
GATGACCGTTTATAAGCCCATTCGCCAACTGGCCTATCGCGCCGCGGAACTGGCGATGCTTTTGGCGGAGAATAAAGAGATCGCCACCAATAACCCGGCTGTTTTCAACGGAAAGAATTATGTCCCGGCCGAGATAATAACGCCAATCGCGATTGACCGGTCGAACCTCAACATCGTCATTGAAGATGATTTTCATCGACCTGAAGATATCTACCGGAACATACCGTATGCCGCTAAACAATTCTGACTGCAAGAAAATGCTATTGAAATTCTGTCTGTCAAGGCCAGTGGAATTTAATGACAATATAATTATTTAATACCGCAAGTGATTCCAGATACAAATCTGTTACTTGATGTTAATTTATATTTAGGAAGATGATGAGTCTCATGGCGGGACTCATCGATTCTTCCCAAAAAAATTTTATTAAGGAGGAATTGCAGTGAAAAACCTGCGGAACTTATTAATTCTCAGCTTGTTGTTTGTTTTGGTCGCCTCTTCGCTGACGATTGCGGCGCCGAAGAGAATCAAAATTGGTCTTTCGCTCGCCACTTTGCAGGAAGAAAGGTGGGGGAAAGACAGAGACTTCTTCAGAGAAGAAGCGGAAAGATTAGGCGCCCAGGTTCTGGTCCAAGCCGCTAACAACGACGATGCTTTACAGATCTCCCAGTGCGAGAACCTGCTTTCGCAAGGGGTTGACGTCCTCGTTGTTGTTTGCCATGATGGTGAAGCGGCGGCGGCGATTGTTGAGTCCGCTCATAAGTCAAAAGTTCCCGTCATTGCCTATGACCGTTTAATCAAAAACTGCGACCTTGACCTCTATATCTCCTTCGATAACGAGCGGGTCGGTTATTTACAGGCCATGGGTGTTCTTTCCAAGGTTTCTGCTGGTAACTTTGTTTACATCGGCGGTTCCCCGACCGACAACAACGCTTACCTGGTTAAGCAAGGGTCAATGAAGGCGCTTCAACCCTACATTGACACAGGCAAGATCAAGATCGTTTATGATCAGTTCACTCCCAACTGGGATCCGGCTATTGCCCAAGCCAACATGGAAAACGCCCTCACCATGCTGAATAACAAAGTTGATGCGGTGGTGGCGGCCAACGACGGTACGGCCGGTGGCGTTATCCAAGCTCTGGCCGACCAAAAACTCGCCGGGAAAGTTCCGGTCTCCGGGCAAGATGCCGACCTGGCTGCTTGCCAACGGATTGTTGAAGGCACCCAGACGGTGACCGTCTACAAACCGATTAAGGCGATTGCGTACGCTGCGGCCCAAGCCGCTGTGAAGCTGGCCAAGGGTGAAAAAGTGGAAGCCAATCTGTCCGTGAACAACGGCAAAGTTGATGTGCCCTATATCGCGTTGGATCCGATTCCGGTTTACAAAGAGAACATGTATGATGTGATTATCATGGATGGTTTCTACACCATCGAGCAAGTCTATCGGAACGTTCCGAAGAAAGACTGGCCCAAGGAGAAGAAATAAGGATTAGGTAGGTCACGTCTATACTCTGGTGTAATCAGGGAGAGAGAGGATTTCCTCTCTCTCCCTAGTATTGGGATTCAGCTCCATTATAAAAGGATAAACTGCAATCTTCGGACCTGACAATCATTGTTTGGGACGCCGAGAGGAGGAGGTCGTATGGCCGGTTATATCCTGGAAATGAGGAATATTACGAAGGAATTTCCAGGGGTCAGAGCGCTAAACAACGTTAATTTTAAAGTCCGCGCCGGTGAAATCCATGCGCTCTGCGGCGAAAACGGTGCCGGAAAATCGACACTGATGAAAATCCTAAGTGGGGTCTACCCCTATGGAACTTATAGCGGAGACATCTTTATTGATGGGGAAGAACAGAGGTTTAATAACATTGCATCCTCCGAAGCTGCTGGTATAGCCATTATTAATCAAGAGCTAACGATGGTAAAGCAGTTAACCGTTGGCGAGAATATTTTTTTGGGCAATGAACCAAATCGCTTCGGGATCATCAATTGGCATCAGTTGTTTTACGAAGCCCAAAAGTGGATGTCAGCGGTGAAGTTAGATATCAATCCGCGCACAAAAGTTGTCAACCTGGGTGTTGGCCATCAGCAGATGGTGGAGATCGCAAAAGCGCTTTCCAAAAACGCCAGGATCTTAATCCTGGATGAGCCTAGTGCAGCGCTGACGGAAAATGAAGTGGATACCCTGATGGACATCCTGCGCAAGTTAAAGCGGGATGGGGTGACCTGTATTTATATCTCCCACAAAATTAATGAGATTTTCAAAATTGCTGATACGGTTACGGTTCTTCGCGACGGAGAGACGGTTGACACCAAGCCTATTGCGGAAACCTCTGAAAATGAAGTTATTGCAAAGATGGTTGGTCGGGAACTATCAAACCGTTTCCCCCGCGTTGAGCATGAGACCGGGGAAATAGTCTTTGAGGTAAAGAACTATAATGTTTTTGATCCTGATAATCCCCAGAGGAAGATCGTAGACAATGCCAGCTTTTATGTCCGGCGTGGTGAAATTTTAGGAATTGCCGGTTTGATGGGCGCTGGCCGCACCGAACTGATGAGCAGTATCTTCGGTGGCTTCCCGGGCGAAAGCTATGGCGAGGTTTATATCAACGGCCGGAAGGTCGAGATTAATAGCCCCCTGGATGCGATCAATAACGGTTTGGCGATGGTTACCGAAGACCGTAAACGTTATGGCTTAGTGCTAATCCATGACGTTAAAAAGAATCTGACCCTCGCCAATTTAAAGAAATACTGTAAATCCGGGGTTGTTAATCCCAACGCCGAAGTTTACGATTCGCAAACGATGGTGAAAACTTTAAGTATCAAAACACCCTCGCTGGAAGCGAAAGTGAATAATCTCAGCGGCGGCAACCAACAAAAAGTGGTGGTGGGCAAATGGCTTTTAACCAAGCCCTTGGTTCTAATCATGGATGAGCCCACCAGGGGCATTGATGTCGGGGCAAAATATGAGATTTACAACATCATGAATGAGCTGAAAAAACAAGGGGTTGCGATCATCATGATCTCCTCTGAACTACCGGAGATTCTCGGGATGAGTGACAGAATACTTGTCATCCATGAAGGGAAAATCAATGGCGAATTTAGACATGACGAAGCCAACCAAGAAAAGATCATGTTGGCAGCGACAGGAGGGAACTAAAATGAGCGTTGTTCAAGAATCGACACAAACCACAAATGTGACCGGAAAGAGTTTGTTTGCGCGACTGAACGCCAGATTCGATCTGCGTGCCTACACGATGATCATTGCTTTAGTCGTTATCTGGCTGTTTTTTACTGTCCTGACCGAGGGACGGTTCCTCACCCCGCGTAATCTTTCTAACTTAGCCCGCCAAGTGTCAATTACCTCCATCTTGGCCATCGGCATGGTGATGGTCATTGTCACCACCCATATTGAGCTTTCGGTCGGCTCGGTTTTGGGGTTGACCGGAGGGATCGCCGCTATTTTACAGGTGTGGCATTTTGTTTCAACCCCGGTGGCCATTTTGGTTGCTTTGGCCTTTGGTGTTTTAATCGGTGCCTTTCACGGTTATTGGGTGGCCTATCATAATGTTCCGGCCTTTATCGTAACGTTAGCCGGTCTTCTGGCTTACCGTGGGGTTTTACTGGGAATCACGAAAGGCCAAACCGTAGCCCCCCTTGATCCTAATTTTAAGATTTTAAGCAGTGGCTACTTAAGTCTGGTGCCCGGGATCATCTTAACGGCGATCATCATCATTAGCTTGGTCTTGTCTCGCATCTTGTCCCGCCGTTCAAAGCTGAAGTACGGATTTAAGGTTTTGCCCCTCTATTTGGAGATCCTGACCACCGTTCTGTACTGCGGCTTAATTATCCTGGCCACTTATGTCTTATACCAATACGAAGGAATCCCTTATCCGGTGATCATCGTTTTGGTGTTGGCGGTAATCTTTTCGTTCATCACCAACAACACCAAATTTGGTCGCCAGGTCTATGCCATGGGCGGTAATATTGAAGCGGCTCGTTTATCGGGGATCAATGTCCGCCGCCGGACACTGGTGGTCTTCATTTTAGCAGGTTTCCTTGCTTCGATCGCCGGTGTTCTGACCACCGCCCGTCTGAACGCGGGGACAATTACGGCCGGGGACGGGATGGAAATGGATGCCATCGCCTCTTGTGTTATTGGTGGAACGAGCTTTTTGGGCGGGATCGGGAGTATTCCCGGTGCTGTGTTAGGTGCTCTGGTGATGGCAAGTATCGATAACGGAATGAGTATGATGAATACCGAATCCTACTGGCAGATGATCATCAAGGGGATCATCCTTCTGTTAGCGGTCTGGTTGGATATTAAGACGAAAAAGAATAAATAAAATTGAAGTAAATTGCAGGATAAATTGGAGAATTGGGGAAAGAACTAAGGGGGGAAAAAGGGGATAAGAAGGGGGAAATAAGCTCCGGAACTCCTTATGCAGAAAATTTTTTCAGAAAAGAGAAGGACGTGATGTCCTTTCTCTTTTCTCGCGCTTAAAAACTGCCGATATATATAACTGAACGCCAATTTAAGTTACAAAGCAATTAATAAACGGTGTCAATTTTGTTTTTCCTCTTATCTTCCGGCAAGCTTCGTACCGGCGTTCGTAGATTAAGAAAGGGCAGTTCCAGTCCGGAAGCTTCCCTACTTTAATCTTGGGAGGGGCAATTAAAATGAAGATGGCTAGATCAAGGCCTTATTTCGGCGGGGTTTTTTCGAAGATTCTAATTATCCTTGTGGTCTTAAGCGCAATGATTGTTGCGGTAGGTTTGGTCGGTAATTCCGGAATTGAAGAAATGAATCAGGCGGCGGCCAATATTTTCAACAGCAATACTTCAGTCCTTTTCCCGCTCTTTGATTTCCTGGTGAACGTATACCGTACTGAATACAGCGCTTACGAAGCATTAGAATTAAACACTTCCGGCTCAGTTACCGCTTTTTACAGGAATTTGACTGAGAGTGTCGGTTTAATTGGAAACTTCTTATATAATCTTCCTGATGAAACCAGGGAAAGTTTAGAGCAAATATGGGCGGAATATGAAACGGTGGCACGGGAGTTATACAATGATCTAAGAAGTGAAGACAGTGATCATGCGCCTTTTTATTACCGTTTTAAAGAGGAATCGAGAAAACTGTATAGCTTCTGTTATGAGTTGGGAAAAGCGCAAAGAATCGTCGGGGTCGACAGTTTTCGCGCCAGCCGGCAAATCTATTCCTCAACCAGAACTTTACAGACGATTATTACGATTATTGGTGTAGCTTTAGGTTTGCTCATCGGCTTCCTGGTTTCGCGCTCCATCATCCGGCCCTTATACAAGCTCCGCGATTCAACCCAACTGTTGGCCAAAGGCGATCTAAATACAAGAGTCGACTTATCCTCCCGTGATGAGGTCGGGGTCGTCGCCTCCGCGTTTAACCATGCGGTCGAGGAACTCCGTTCGATGGTAACCCGCACTACCCAAGATGCTAAAAAAATTAATGCCTCCACCCATAATCTCTTTAGAGTAGTGGAAGAAACGACAACTTCATTAGGGGAGTTAAACAAACTGATCGACGAATTGGCGGCTGGAGCAGAATCCCAGTGCCATAGTGTTAATTTGGCGATTGATACTATCCAGCAGGCAACATCAAGAACGAACATGGTGATCAGGGCTACCCAGGAGATCAACAAGATCTGCCAGGAGGCCTCCGATGATGCGCAGCATGGGAGAGAGGCCACTGAAGAGATGATCCAGGCGATTGATAACTTTATCTTCTCAGTTCGACAGATTAAAGAAGTGGTCAGTGGCTTGGTTGAAGATTCAAAACAGATTCAAATTTTAGTTGATATTATTCGTGATATTGCGGAAAAATCAACCCTTTTGTCGCTGAACGCCTCCATTGAAGCGGCACGCGCCGGTGAACACGGCCGGAGTTTCGCGGTCGTCGCCACCAATATTGGCGTTTTGGCGAGGAGATCCCGCGAGGCGGTCGAACACATTAATGATGTTATTCAGTTGATTCTACGGAAAAACCAGCAAGTTGCGCATACAGTTGATGAAAGCAACACGGAGATCGAAAAAGGACGAAACCAACTCGCAAGGAACATTGCGCTTTTCAAGGAATTAATGGGTAAGGTAGAGACGATTGCCCGCAATATTTCCCAGATTACAGAGGCAGCTTCTCAGGTCGGGAATGATAATGAGAAAGTTATTACCAAGATCGAACAGGTCCACCAGATCAGCCAGAACAACCTGACGGCAATGGAGGAGGTATCCGCCACCTTCGAACAACAGTATTCGACGACGATCATTATTAAAGAATCGGCCCAACAATTGGACGAACTGGCCAATGGGTTATCCTTGGCCACCGACCGGTTTATCCTATAGTAATCCCTGTTTGTCTGGGCCGTTCGGTTGGTTTGCAATGTTTGCTTGCTTTTACTTGTCCGTCCTGCTACAATTATTGGAAAGTCAAGAGTGAGAAGCCTTCTCTAATCTTAGGTGAGAGTGTGGAGTATGTGTTTTTTCTATGCGTTGAGCGTGACGGCCCAAACCCTGGAAAACCGGTACCAGTTAAAAGAGGGTTTTGACTGGGAGGTCGTAGCAGGACCGTGGACGCCCAGGTATTATGTCTCCGGTTTTGAGTTTCCGAAGATGCCGGTGCTTACCAACGAAGCGCCCAACCGGCTCCAGTTTTTGACCTGGGGGCTGGTTCCGTTCTGGGTCAAAACCCCTGAGCAGGCGGCCCAGATCCGGGGGAAGACCCTGAACGCCCGGGCGGAGACGGTGTTGGAAAAGCCCGCGTTCCGCCAGGCCGTTCAGCGGCGCCGCTGTCTGGTGCCGGCCGACGGTTTTTACGAATGGCGGGCCGTTGGGGGGAAAAAATACCCTTACTATATCTTCCTCAAGGACCGGACGGTCTTTTCCTTCGCCGGGATCTGGGAGGAGTGGGCCGATCCGGCCACCGGTGAGCTTATACGAACTTACAGCATTTTAACGACGGAGGCCAACCCGCTGCTGGCCAAGATCCACAACACGAAAAAACGGATGCCGGTAATCCTGCCGCGGAAGCGCGAGCGGGCTTGGCTGTCCGCCGGGCTGAGCATGAACGAGCTCTTGTCCTTCCTGCAACCTTTCCCGGCTGCACAGATGGAAGCCTATACCATTGGCCGGTTGATTACGGCCCGGGCGGCCAACCGTAATTGCCCGGAGGTTCAAGCGCCTTTTGTCTATCGGGAGTTGGGCGAAGGATAAAATAATATACTAAGACCTCAAACCCGGATTAATTCCGGGTTTCATTTTCGTTTTCCGGCTTGCTTATAATGGGTAAACTTCGAAGAGGATGAGGGGAAGGTAAATATCTCCCCAACGAAAGGAGAAGGTAGATGACGAAGGAGATCTTGATCGAGGGGATGAGCTGCGAGCATTGTGTCCGGCACGTGGAGGCCGCCCTGGGGCAAATGGCAGGAGTCCGGGCGGTCCGGGTTGAACTGGCGCGTAAAAGGGCGATCGTCGAGATTGAGGCGACGGTTCCTGATGAGCAGTTGAAAAAGGCCATTGAAGAACTGGGCTACGATGTAAAGGCGATCAGGAACGTTTAGGTCTGGTCCGGGGAGAAAGGGGCTCCGTTGTGGTATAGGTGGACCGGTTAAATAACCATTAAACCGGGAGGGCCCGAAGGATCAAAAGTTTTAAGATGCCGAAAGGGTGTGTATAATCCGGCGGCCAAGGGGGAGTGACGATGAAAAAACCGGAATTGCTGGTCCCGGCCGGAGATTTGGAGAAACTACGTACGGCCATCCTTTACGGGGCCGATGCAGTTTATACCGGAGTGGAAGGGCTGAGCCTCCGGGCCCAACAGGCCGAGATGACAACGGCGGAGTTGGCGGAAGGAGTACGGGTGGCCCATGAACAGGGCGTCAAGGTGTATGCGGCGATCAACATTTTGGCCCGGAACAGCGATCTGGCGGTCGTCCGCGAAAAAGTGGGTGAACTGGCCGAAATCGGGGTCGATGGTGTGATCCTGAGTGATCCCGGGGTGCTTGCGCTTGTCCGGCGGGTGGCGCCCCGCCTGGCGGTGCACCTCAGCACCCAGGCGAGTACCACCAATACCGAAGCAGTCCGTTTCTGGCGCGGGCAAGGGGTCAGCCGGATTGTGTTGGCCCGGGAGCTGGACCTGGCGGAGATCGCTGCCATCGCACGGGACGTTCCCGAGGTTGAGCTGGAGATCTTTATTCACGGCGCGATGTGCCTGGCCTACTCAGGCCGGTGTTTGCTCTCTTCCTACCTGACGGGGAGGAGTGCGAACCGGGGCGAATGTACCCATCCTTGCCGCTGGGAGTACGTACTGACGGAGCGGACCCGCCCGGACGAACCGCTTATCTTGACGGAGGACAGGCGGTACAGTTACCTATTGAGTTCCAAGGATCTCCGGATGATCGAGTATTTGCCGGAGGTGTTGGCGGCCGGGGTTTCCAGTTTGAAGATTGAGGGACGGATGAAGACCGTCTATTACGTGGCGGTGGTGACGAGGACTTACCGGTGGGCGTTGGATGCGGCGTGCCAGGATCCGGAGGGGTACCGCTGCGCGCCCGAATGGCTGGCGGAGCTGGATAAGGTCTCCAACCGGGGGTATACCACCGGGTTTTACCTCAAACACAAAGGAGAAGCCTTTGCCGGGCTGAATACGGAGAGAAGTTACCGGCAGACTTACGGTCTGGCGGGGACCGTCCTCCAGTATCTCCCGGAGGAGGGGAAGATCCTGGTGGCGCTGCGGAATCAGTTGAACGCGGGCGATGAGACGGAATTATTGCTGCCTGAGGCGACGCTGGCCATCGATTCGACAACCATGACCGATGAGGACGGTCACCTGCTGGCGGCCGGGCACAACAGTTACCGGGTCTATTTCCAGGTCGACCGGCCGGTGCCGGCCGGGGCGGTTTTGCGCCGCCGTTTAGCCGGTACTTAAGTTCTCCAGTTCAGCGGCAAAAGCGGCGACGGCCCGTTCATAGTCGTCGGTGACCTTGGCCAGTTCGGAGTAGAGCCGCTCCGTTTCCCGGTCAATTTCGGCGTTGCGCTTGGAAAGTTTGGCGATGGTTTCGCCGCAACCCGTGGTGGAGGCGGCGATTAACGCTTCATTGTTTTTCTGCAGTTCTTCTTCCAGCGCGGCAATGGTCGCTTCCAACTGATTGATCTTGGCGGTGAGCGGTGTTAACACCGCCGACCGGCGGTTAATGATCGCCGCTTTTTCCTGCCGGAGGACCTTCCGCTGGTTGGCGGGTAAAGCAGAGGATTCGCGGTCCTTCTGTAGCGCCGGGTTGTCTTCCTGGTCGGCTTCCCAGCCGATCTCGTCAAGGAAACGTTGGTAATTGCCGTCAAAAAAGAAGACCCGGTCCCGGTCGAAGACGATTAACTTATTGACCAGCGCATGAAGGTACATTTCATTGTGGGTGACCAGGATTAAAGCACCGTCGTAAGCGTCCAGCGCTTCCAGCAGGGCATCGCAGGCCTCCATATCCAGATGGTTGGTGGGCTCATCCAGGAGCAGCAGGTTGGTGGGGGCCAGGAGCAGTTTGCTCAGGAGGACGCGGCTTTTTTCGCCCCCGGAGAGAACGGTGATCTTTTTGAGGGCCAGGTCACCTCCGAACATAAAGGCCCCGCTGATCTTGTGCGCCTGTTCCGGAGTACAGATGGGGGAAGTGGCCATCAACTCCTCGAGAATGGTTTTCTGCGGATCCAGCCGTTCCACATTGGTCTGGCCGTAAAACCCGGTTTGGAGGGCGGGGTGCCGGCTGATGGACCCTTTTAGGGGTTTCAGTTCGCCGGCCAGCAGCCGCAGGAGGGTGGTTTTGCCCTTCCCGTTTTTGCCGACGATCCCGATCCGGTCGTTTTTACCAACGGTAAAACTGAGCTTGTCGATTAAAAGCGGTCCGGCCGGTTGGTAGGTGAAGGATAGATTATTGGCCTCCAGGATCAGCTTGCCCGGCATCGGGGCTTCGGGGAATGCAAACTCCAGCACCTCCGGTTGGGTGAGCTTCTCCCGGCGCTCCTGTTTCTCCAGCATTTTAACGCGGGACTGGACCCGGCTGCTGAGGGTGGCTTTGTAGCGGAAGCGGTTGATAAAAGTTTCGATCTCTTTTCGTCTCTTCTCTTCGTTAATCCGGGTTTTTTCGTAGATCTCTTCCTCTTTGGCAATCTGTTCATAGTATTTCCCAGTGTTCCCCGCTAGTTTGCGTAGTTTTTGGCGGTGGATCCCCAAAGTATGGGTGATCACCTGGTCCATGAGCAGCCGGTCGTGGGTGACCAGGATCAGTTCATTGGGCCACGCTTGCAAGAAGCGGACGAGCCAGCGGATTGACGTAATATCCAGGTAGTTGGAGGGTTCGTCCAACAACAAGAGGTTGGGCTCGGCCACCAGGACCTTGGCCAAGTTGAGACGAACTTGCAAGCCACCGGAGAATTCTTCCGGAGGGCGTTTAAAGTCTTCTTTGGTGAACCCCAGGCCGAGCAGGATCTTTTCCACCTGCCAACTCTCGCCCCGTTGGGCGGAGGGAAGACCCAGGCAGGCTTCTTCGAGAAGGCTGGGGCGGGAAAACCTTAAATGCTGTTTAAGGTAACCGATGGTGTAGTGTTTGGGAAAGGAGATGGTGCCTTGATCCGGCTCCTCCTCCCCCGCCAACAGCCGGAGCAGGGTGGTTTTGCCGTGACCGTTCCGGCCGACCAGACCGATCCGTTCGCCCTGGTTGATCCGAAAATTGGCGCCGGTAAAGAGGACCTGATCCCCGTAGGCTTTGGAAAGATTGGCTACTGTAATCAATGATCTCACCTGAAGGTGTTAATTAATACTTTAAATCTATACGTTGGGGAAGAAATAGTCAAGGGGTAGCAAATATTAGAGCCGTTGGTCCGATTTGGCGGATGGATCGAATTGACGGCCTTTGTTTCCTCTGTTATCATTAGTTTTGACGTAATTATTTAGGTTGGATTAATTCCGCGCCGGACTCCGTTGTGATGACGGGGACGGTGCAGTTAAGGAGATAAAAAATGAGACGAATTTCTTGGCGTGCTCTACCTGTTATTTTGGGGATTGTTCTAATTGGATTGGTATTGACCGCATCTTTGACCGGACAGGAGCCCAGCCGGGAGCAGCTTCTAACCCAGCTGGTAATGGGTTCCCTTACGGCGTGGCATTATGATTCCCCTTCCGATATGACCCTTTGGTCGGCGCAAGCCTTTGACCTTTACCTGAAGGCGCTCGATTATAACAAGCGCTATTTTACGCAAGGCGATCTAAAGATCTTGGCCCCTTTCCGCACCAAACTTGATGATGAAGTCCGGCGGGGGACGAAGGAATTTTACGATCTGGCCTGGACCCTGCTGAGTAAACGCCTCCGGGAAGTGCAGGGCTACATCGATACTTTCCTGGCGGAACCGCTGGATTTTACGGCCCGGGATTATATTGAGCTTGATCCCAAGAAAAGGGACTACCCGAAGGATTCGGCAGCCCTCAAAGAATTATGGCGTAAACTGGTTAAAACGCAGGTCCTCAACGTCTATCTGGATCTCTTGCTGGCGGAGGAAAGCACCGCGGAGACCCTGGCCGGGAAGTTTCAGGCGCTCAAGGGCCGGACCCTCCAACCGGAGTTGGAGGAGCAAGCCCGGGCGAAGGTGCGCAACGATCTGAACCGGGTAATCCGGCGGATCCTCGAGGAAAATGGGGAAGACCGTTATGCCCGGTACCTTAATGCGTTAACCAGTAGTTTTGATCCGCACAGTAACTATCTTGCCCCCAAGGTGGAAGCGGATTTTGACATCGAGATGAGCGGCACGGTGGAGGGGATTGGCGCCACCTTGCAGGAGGAGGGCGAATATATCAAAGTCGTCAGCATTGAACCGGGCGGACCGTCCTGGCAGCAAGGACAGTTAAAGGCCGGCGATATTATTCTCAAAGTGGCCCAGGGCGATGGGGAACCGGTCGATTTGACCAATATGCCGGTGGATGAGGCGGTGCAGTTGATCCGGGGGAAAAAGGGGACCGAAGTAAGATTGACCGTCAAGAAGCCGGACGGGCAGATTGAAGTTATTTCCATCATCCGTGACGTGGTTAGTTTTGAAGGAAAGTACGCCCGTTCGATGGTGATCGAGGCCGGGAAAAACGGGCCTAAGGTTGGTTATATCGCGCTTCCCTCGTTTTATCATGATTTCAATAACCCCAACGGCCGCACTGCCGCCGGCGATGTCCGGAAGGAACTGGAGAGATTGAAGGAGGAAAAGGTGGCCGGGATCGTCCTCGACCTCCGGGACAACTTGGGGGGCGCTTTGGATGATGCGGTCAAGATGGCCGGGCTTTTTATCGAATCCGGCCCTATTGTGCAGGTAAAGAACCAAAAAGGCGAGATCAAAGTTTTTTATGACCCGGATCCGGCTGTGGTCTATGAGGGGCCCTTGGTGGTGATGACCAATACCATGAGTGCCTCGGCTTCGGAGATCCTGGCCGCCGCTTTGCAGGATTACGGCCGCGCCGTGATTGTGGGCAGCATCCATACTTTCGGGAAAGGGACGGTTCAAGGCCTGTTCAGCCTCGACTACTATCTGGATTACCTTTTCCCGGAGTATGCCTTGTTTAAACCCCTTGGTTCCTTGAAGTTTACCCAAGAAAAGTATTACCGGATTAACGGCGGGGCAACCCAGTTGGAAGGGGTGCAGGCGGATCTGGTCCTGCCCGACCTCTACACTTACCTGGAGATTGGGGAGCGGTACCACGAGTACGCGCTGCCCTGGGATCAGGTGGCGCCTCTCGCTTATACGCCATGGACCGGCGCCGCTTGGAATTTGGCGGCATTGAAGACCAATAGCGCCCGGCGGCTTGCCGCCCATCCGGGCTTTGCTTCCGTGCAAAAAAACATCGAACAAGTCCGGAAGCAACAGGAAACGACTTTACAGCCGTTACAACTGGCCGAATTTATCGAACAACAGCAAAAGGTACAGCTTGAAGCCGAAAAATTGAACACGGCGTCGTTACCGCCGATCGGGGCGGACTGGAATTTTATCGGCCGGAGGGCACAGGACGAAGTCCACGCGGCCCGGGAGAAGGAATGGTTAGATCAGCTCCGGACCGATTACTATCTGGAGGAAGCGGTCAATGTTCTTTTGGATATCGTCAAGGCCGGTCGCCAAGCGGCGGCCGCCTGACCGCGGAGTGGAGGATAGGGTGTAGAAGAGTTGTTTGCTGCTTTAACACACCTTCTGTGGGGGACCGCTTGACTGCTGTTCTGTAGGAGAGGGATAGGGCGCTTTGACAGCGCCCTTTTCTTTTTTGGTAGGTCCTTTACCAAGGGGGGCGTTCAAGCGGGGGCATCCAGGCGGCAACGTTCAGGGGGCGGCCGGTTTTCGGATATACTATGCCTATGGCCGCCGGAACCAACGGGAAAGCCGCAGTTTCCGTTGACCGGCAGGAAAAAGCAGAGTAGAATAGAAAGGAATAAAAAGTTTGTAAGGATAAAATGGCAGGGGAGATTGACCATGAGTACAACCGAAAACAATGCGGCGTCCAATTTTATCAAGAATATTATTAACGAAGACCTGAAACAAAACAAGAATAACGGGGAAGTGATCACGCGGTTTCCCCCTGAGCCCAACGGTTATCTCCATATCGGACACGCCAAATCAATCTGCCTCAATTTCGGTTTGGCCGCGGAGTATAACGGCCGTTGCCACCTTCGTTTCGACGACACCAACCCCAGCAAGGAAGATGTGGAATACATTGAGTCGATCAAGCGGGATGTGCGCTGGCTCGGCTTTGATTGGGGCGAGCATCTTTATTACGCTTCCGACTACTTTGAACAGCTTTACGAGTATGCGGAGCTTCTCATCAAGGCGGGGAAGGCTTATGTCTGTGATTTAAGCCCCGAAGAGATCCGGGCTTACCGGGGAACTTTGACCGAACCGGGGAAAAACAGCCCCTACCGGGACCGGACGGTCGAGGAAAACCTGGATCTTTTCCGTCGGATGCGGGCCGGGGAATTCCCCGACGGTTCGCGGGTCCTGCGGGCCAAGATCGACATGGCTTCGCCCAACCTTAATATGCGGGACCCGGTGATCTACCGGATTTTACGGGTGGCTCACCACCGGACCGGCGACCAATGGTGCATCTATCCGATGTACGATTTTGCCCACCCGCTCTCCGACGCGCTGGAAAAGATCACCCATTCCATCTGCACTTTGGAGTTTGAAGACCACCGTCCGTTATACGACTGGTTTCTCGAACAACTCCCCGTCCCCCGCAAATCGCAGCAGATTGAGTTCGCGCGTTTAAACCTTACCTATACCATGATGAGCAAGCGCAAACTTTTACAGTTGGTTGAACGGGGCATCGTCAGGGGTTGGGATGACCCGCGGATGCCGACCATTGCGGG
>JAAYMP010000154.1 GCA_012521315.1 Bacillota bacterium | reverse complement strand
TTAGCCACTGGGAAGTGTTGGTCGGGCTGCTTTTGATCATTGTGATGCTGGCTGGAGAAAAAGGGATTGTCGGCACGTTGGAGGGGTATTTTGAAAAGATGAAAGCAAACAGTTCCTCTTCCACAACGGCGCTGACTAAAGAAGGGGGATTATGATTAGATGAGTTTGCAACTATTAATCTCTGCGATTGTCTTAGGCTTAAGCATGTCCGGGATCTACTTTCTTTTAACGGTCGGCCTCTCCCTCTGTTATGGTTTGATGCGGATCATCAGCCTTGACCAATTCTTCTACTATGCGCTTGGCGCCTATATGGTTTACACGACAAAAACAAAGACCGGCAGTTACTGGCTGGGGATGCTTGTTGCCATGTTGACCGTGCTTGTGGTGGCGTTCGTGGTCGAACGGCTGGTCAACAAGCGGGTCTACTCGAAACCGGTGATGTTTTCCATGATTTTGACCTTTGGTGTCAACCTGATGGGCGTTGGTTTGATCAAGTATATTTGGGGTTTGACGCCAAAACCGGTCGCCTCGCCGATTGCCGGTCGGGTGATGATCCTGGGGACCGGTGTTCCCACATACCGGCTCTTTGTGATCGCCCTGGCCGTCGTCGTCTATTTTGCCGTTCAGTATTTCCTGAACAAGACCATTTTGGGGACGGCCATCCGAGCGGGGATTGACGATGCGGAAAAAGTGAAGGCGCTTGGGATTAACATCAGCCGCCTCTTTACCGTCACTTTTCTCCTCTCTTCGGTCCTTTCTGCGCTGGCCGGCGTGATCCACGCGCCCTTTGTGATGGTCTCGCCGGAGATGGGTATGACCATTACCGCCTTTGCCTTCATGGTCGTCATCATCGGCGGTCTCGGGAGTATCAAGGGGACGATGGTCTCCGCCCTCATCGTGGGGCAGGTTGTCTCTTTGGGCTCGCTGATCTGGGCGCCGCTGGCCGAAATGGCTCCGTTCCTGGTCATGATCATCATTTTGTTGATCAAACCCACCGGGTTATACGGCAGTAAGCTGATCCAACGGTAATGATCCAATGTATGCTAATATAAAATAAAACCAGTCTTGAACTTGTTGAGGAAGTGGTCAAAACGAAAGCGATGGTTTTAGGGGAATACACCAAACCGTTGACCCTCGAGGAAGTGGACGTCCCGTCCTACGGCCCGGATGAAGTCTTGCTCAAGGTTAAAGCAGCCGGGGTTTGTGGGACGGATCTGAAGATCCGGGACGGGTTGGTGCCCACGAAGGAATTGCCTTTAATCCCCGGACATGAGGTCGCCGGGGTGGTGGCCGCCACCGGGGCCAAGGTCACCCGCTTTCGCGAAGGCGATGCGGTTTTGGTCTCTTTCTATATACCCTGTAACCGCTGCCGGACTTGCCGCCAGGGCCGGCAAACCATCTGTGAGCAGTTGAAAGGGCGGATCGGGTTTGAGTTTAACGGCGGTTTTGCCGAGTACGTAGCGGTCCCGGAAGACTGCCTGATTCCCAAGCCGCCGGAGCTCTCCTTCCGGCAGGCGGCGGTGATCCCGGATGCCTTGGGTACCTGCTACCATGTTTTGGTCCGCCGGGCTCAGGTGCAAAAGGGCGACTGCCTCGTCATCGTTGGTGGAGGTGGCGGCCTCGGCCTCCACGCCCTCCAAATCGCCAAGGTGTTGGGGGCGACCGTCATCGGCGTCGATGTTTCGACAGAGAAGCTTGGTCTGATGAAGGCCTACGGCGCTGATTTTGTCATCGACGGACAGGAAAACCCTGCCTGGAGTGATATGGTCGCCGCATACACGCAAGGGCGCCGGGCCGACGTTGTGGTCAACTTTGTTGCCCACCAACCAAGCATCGATGAAGGATTGAAGGCGGCCGGTAAAGGTGGTAAACTTGCTTTAGTCGCCTACAGTAAAGAGGTCAAGTTTAATGCCCTGCACGGTCATTTAAACGAGATCGATCTCTTGAGCACCCGGGCCGCAACCAAAGCGGATATCGAAGAATGCCTGAAGCTGATCTTGGCGAAGAAAGTGGAGCCGGTCATCGGTGAAGTGATCAGCTTACCGGAGCTAAATTATGGTCTCCAGTTGATAAAAGATGGTAAATTTAAAGGGAGATTGGTTATAGATCTTGAATAGGATGTTATATTAAATTTGTAAAAAATATGTAGTGTGGGTGAAAAAACGATGGTGAGTCTTGATCTAAAACCGGTTGCAACCGTGAATACGTCAACCAGGATCATCGAACAGTTTATCGAAATGCTGCGGACCAATAAGCTGAAGCCAGGCAATTGTCTCCCTTCGGAAGCGAGTTTGGCGAAGAGCTTGGGGACCAGCCGGGCAACCATCCGGGAAGCGCTGAGCGGTCTGAAGGCACTTGGGGTTTTGGAGTCAATTCCCGGAAAGGGGAATTTTATTAAAAAACCCAGTGTCCATTATGAGCTGGACAATATTATCGATGCGGTCCGGAGCCGGATGACCTGTCTGGAAGCGTTGGAGGCCCGGCGCGCGATCGAAGGGGAAATCTGTTATTTGGCCGCGAAACGCCGGACTGAAGCCAGTCTGCGCGAGATCAAAAATTCCCTGGATAAATGTAAAAACATTAAGACGGTGGACGAATTCATCAACGTGGACTATGAATTCCACCTGGCGTTGGCGAAAGCCTCCGACAACCGGCTTTTTATCCAGTTTATTAAAGAAGCTTTGCTCAAGTTGGAGCATCCTTACTATAACATTATCCGTCTGGCGGAGGACGATTCTTCCTCGGTGGAACGCTTGTTTGGGAAGTCCTACAACAACCACGAAGCGATCTATGAGGCAATTTCAAAGGCCGACGCCCCCCTGGCCCGGAAATGTATGATCGACCACCTCCAGGCCGCTAAACAGAAGTTCACCGAGTACAATGAAAAAACACTGCTTAACTAAGTACAACGATAAAATGTTTAACCAGATACACCAAAAAACCCGCTTAACGTAGGAAATTTACGCAGGGAACCCGGGGAAGAATTAAAAAGCTTGGGCAAGAGGACAGGAGATTAATAAAAGAGAAATAAAAAATTAACACGGTCAAGCTGTCAGACAGCTTGACAAGTTGCAACTTTTGCAATATGATAGATTTGTCCAAGGGAGCAGCGGCAGCAACGGTCCTCCACTAAAGACGGCAAGGCTCACTATACGATCGTAGTAAAAGACGCTGTTCCAAAGTCGGCCCGGTCGGAGAAGGCGAAAACCTTATATTTTTTTCCACAAAGTTGTCAGACAGCAAGACAGCAAGGCCAGACCACAAAGCGTGTACAACTCAAAGACCAGAAAGACAAGGTAAAGGCAGAAAGCGCGACGGAAGTCTAAAAAGCAACCAACGCAGGAGAACAGAGCAAACGTCACGGTAATAACCACCGTCCAAGACAAGAACGGAAATGGGGCAGCGCAAGCGGCAAATGAG
>JAAYMP010000153.1 GCA_012521315.1 Bacillota bacterium | reverse complement strand
GGCGGTGCGGTCGGGGGGGACGGGGCACCGCGGGAAAGCTTGCTCACAAACCGCCGGGGTGGGAACTACCCGGTGGTTTTATTGTGCGCCGGCGCTAAACGGTAAACGGCGACTGCCGCGCGGCGGGAAGGGCGGAAACAGATCAACGATCAAATAAGCTCTTGTTCGCGCGGACCGATCTTTGGTATTATTTATTCTAGTTTAACCGCAGGTGCTTGCCAAACGGGATCAAACATTGGATATTACTGATTTGGGAACTTTGTTGTCGTGCCCGGCGCGTCGTAAGGCGGGGGCGGAAACCGGATCGGAAAGGAGGACTTTAAGTGCGACTTTTGCTTAAGATTTTAAAAAGGACCGGTCTCGGTCTGGGTCTTTTCCTGGTTGGCGTGGTCATCATCTATCTGTTCCTACCAAAGGGTCCGCGTGAACAGATGAGGTTTTTTGATCCCTATCATACGCGGCGGCCTGCTGCTCAAGGGGAAAAGTTTATGGCGGCGACCAGCAGTACATGGGCGACCGAAGCGGCGCTGGCCATTATGGAAGAAGGCGGGAATGCCTTTGATGCGGCGATGGCGGCGTTGTTGGTGTTGAATGTCACCAATTGTGAAGCCTCCAGTTTTCCTTGTATCGCACCGACGCTGGTCCATGTGGCGGAAAGTGGCGAAGTGCTTGGTTACAACGGAGTGGGGACTGCCCCGGCGGCGGCGACCATCGAGGCGTATAAGGCGAAGGGGTTTAAGACCGTTCCCAAGTTCCATCTTTATTCCCAACTCCTACCCGGTTCGCCCGACGCGATGGTTGCCATTTTGCAACGATACGGAACGAAGAGTTTCGGCGAAGTGAGCATGGCGGCGATTAAGCTGGCGCGCGATGGGTTTCCCGTTGGTTCTATTCTCAGGAAGAATCTCAACCTGAGCTTGGTTGAACGGTTGGGCTTTTCGATTCTAATGCCCTACAACTCCAAAGTTTACCTCCGGAGAGAATGGTGGCGGCCTCTGCATTATGGCGACCGTTTAGTCTTGGCAGACCTGGCGGACACCTTACAAGCGCTTGCCGACGCCGAACAGGAGGTCCTGGCGCAAGGGGGGACCAGGGCGGAAGGCCTCCAGGCGGTGCGGGATTATTTTTACAAGGGACCGCTCGCCGAAAAGATCGTCGCCTATCATGAGCAAAAAGGCGGCCTCTTTACCCGGGAAGACCTGGCCACCTATGCGGGGTACTGGGAGGAACCCCTCTCTGGGCAGTTTGGCGAATACACGATTTTTGCCAACGACACCTGGTGCCAAGGGGCGGTGGTACCGCTGACCCTGCAGATCCTGGCCGGGATTGATTTAAAGAGCATGGGCCACAATTCCCCTGAGTATGTCCATACGGTCAGCCAAGCCCTGGAACTGGCGATGGCGGACCGGGAAGCCTACATGGGCGATCCGGCCTTTGTGGATGTGCCGATCAAAGGACTGCTGAACCCGGCTTATGCGGACGAGCGCCGGCAGGCCATGACGCCCGGGCGGGCTTTTGGCCAAATGCCGCCGGCCGGCAACCCTTATCCCTACGAAGACAAGCTTCCCGCTGAAGCTCTCCAAGCGACCGGGGCGATCCCGGAGCAGGGGGCGGCCAACCAGCAAAAGATCGCCCACTCGCCCCGGGAGGAGCTTTCCTTGGGAAAAGACACCACCTACCTGACGGTGGTCGATCAGGATGGGAACGCCGTCTCCCTGACGCCCAGCGATTTCCCGGAATCGCCGATGATCCCGGGGACCGGTTTGACCCTTGGGGTCAGGATGACCCAGTTTCGGCTGGAGCCGGAACACCCGGCGGCTTTAGTTCCAGGCAAACGCCCGCGGATTACGCCCAATCCGGGCATGGTTTTTAAAGACGGTAAGTTTTACATGAGTTACGGAACCCCGGGCGGGGATATGCAGCCGCAGGCGATGGTTCAAGTCTTTTTGAATATATTTGTCTTTGGGATGGATCCCCAGGAAGCGGTCGATGCCCCCCGGTTTAAGACGGTTAACTTTCCCG
>JAAYMP010000152.1 GCA_012521315.1 Bacillota bacterium | reverse complement strand
TGCCCCGCCGGACCAATGGCCGAACCTGTTTCGCGATCCGCTCTTCCAACCAAGAGTAATTCTTCGGTAAACGAACCGTAAGATCAAAAAAACGGTGGTTAACACTACGGGCTTCAACGGAAACAAGATAGTTGGGGTCATCCTCCAATTTAAACCTGCCGTAACCCGTCATACTATAGGGCATTGTCTCAATACTCCTTATCTTCCGCGCAAACAAAAGACCTCTACGGCCACGTCTTTAAACTGAACAATTACGTACTTAATTCCACCTGGACAAGGAAACTCCTCCTTTCTAACCAGAAATTTCTGTAATTTTGCCCGGGCAGGGGAACTTTTCGCCGGAGGCATCGTTCTATCCCACTGAAGAACATAGACTAATCTTGTTTTCCATACCCAAACCAGCCTGTAAGGAGGAACCGACGATGGGAAGACTCTCTCAACGTTCCCAAAAATTATTAACCTTATTATTTGTGATCATTGCCACTTCGCTTATTACCGCAGCGTTCATGCTGACTTTTAACGGCAGGGAGGGCAACTCCTTACCCGCTCCCGCCGCCAAGTCCGGCGAAGAACAGCTTCCGATCCAACACGCCGCCTTTAATTTCGGGGGCAACGACTCTGCTTCTTCCTGGGAAAATGCTATCATCAACGTACACAAAAAAGTGGCGCCCGCCGTCGTCTACATCGACACCGAACGGACAGTGCGGACCAGTCCGATCGTTCCCGATTTTTTCCGGGAGTTCTTTGGCCCCGGTTTCTTTGATTTCTATGGCCAGCGGGAATACAAACAGCAAGGAACCGGGTCCGGTTTTCTGATTCGCCCCGACGGCTACATCGTCACCAATTATCATGTGATTCAAAACGCGGAGAAAATCACCGTCAACCTGAAAGGCGGCAAAAAATACGACGCCAAGGTCGTGGGCTCGGACCGCAAATATGACTTGGCCATCCTCAAGATCGACGCGAAAAACCTTCCTTATTTGGAGATGGGTGACTCCGATCACCTGCAGATCGGGCAGTGGGTGGTGGCGGTCGGCAACCCCTACGGTCTGCACGAAACGGTAACCATCGGCATTATCAGCGCGCTAAACCGTTCCATCTCCAATAGTAACGAAGAGGGCTACCTGATCCAGACCGACGCCGCCATCAACCCGGGCAACAGTGGCGGACCCTTGGTCAACCTAAAAGGGGAAGTCATCGGCATTAATGAGGCAATCCTTTCCAACGCGCAGAATATTGGTTTTGCGATTCCCATTAAGATCCTGAAGGATAATCTTAATACCCTGATCAACGAGGGCAAAATTACCCACAAAGACTCAACCGTACCCTGGCTGGGCATTTATATGCAGGACGTCAACGAAGACATGACGGAATACTTCAAATTACCCTTTAAGACCGGTGTTTACGTCGGCCGCGTGGTAGAGGGTTCGCCCGCCGCGAAAGCCGGGCTTCTCCCGCAGGATATCATCACCCAAGTAAACCAAACCCCGGTCAAGTCCGGTGATGAGTTGGCCGCCATGATCCAAAAAATGAAGGTCGGTGAGGCCATCTCCCTTCTGGTCTGGCGGAACAACCAGTTTAAAAAGATCGATGTCACCCTGGAGGCAAAACCGGAAGACCAAAGGTAAAACCTGCTTTTGACATAATTAAAGTTAAACGGTAAAATGCAGGTAAGAGCTTATCTGAGAAAGGGTTTGGATACTATGCTACAAACGGAAACCTTGTCACTGGTCCATAAAGTATCGACACCAGATCTACTAGAAGAATTTGAGAAGCAAGTCAAAACTTACGAAAAAGCCTTTTATCACTTTGCTTACCGTTTAACGGGGAACCACGACGACGCGGAGGACTTGACCCAAGAGGCTTTACTCAAGGCCTACCGTGCTTTTCACCGCTTCGAAGCAGGCACGGCTTTTGACCGTTGGGTTTACCAGATCATTTATCGCCTTTTCATTGACCAATACCGCAAAAAACGGCGGCGCCCGTTCGTGTCCTCATTGGACGAAGCACCGCCCCATCTCGACCAGGAAAAGGCCAAAGAAGTACCTGACCATAGCAAGCTGCCGGAGGATTTTGCCCTCCGTCATGAACTCAGCGAGACCATCCAAAAAGCCTTGCTGCGTTTACCCGACGAGTTTCGTGTCGCCGTTGTCCTCTGTGATATTCAAGGCTTTTCCTACGAGGAGATCAGCAATATCCTCCAGTGTTCGCTCGGTACGGTCCGTTCCCGCATCCACCGGGGGCGCCGGCAACTTCGAGAACATTTAAACCCATACCTGAACGGGGAAAGGGGAAAAATTTAATGAACTGTTATCGTGTCCAAAGCCTGCTCTCAGCCTATCTCGACCAGGAGCTCTCCTCCGAAGAACGGCGCCTGATCCGGAACCATCTATTCAACTGTCCGGTGTGTGCCCAGTGCTTTGACGAGCTTTCCCGGATCAAAAAATATCTGGGGTGTTTGGAACCGCCCCGGCCCCAGTGCAACCTGGTCGATGACTTTTTTCACTATAAGTTACGGGTGGAAGATTTTGCGGGGACCAATCCCTGGGTGTGGGGCAAAAGGTTGGCTTTAACCGCCGCCTGCATCTTTCTTTTCCTGCTCACTTCCTTTTATTTGTTCCCGGTAAACAGCACTAACCAACGGATTGCCAGTCAAGAAGTGAAGGACCAAACCTACGAACAGTTCACCATGTATCAACTGGTCAATGAGCAAAGCAGCCCCGTCCAACGCTTCCTGGAAGAAGACCCGACCGAGGAGGAGAGAAAAAAGCGCCGACAGTTGGAGGAGTTCGCCCTCCCGCCACAACAAACCCTTTTACCTGGAATTCCGGTTTCTTACCGCTAAGGGACTTTGGCACCTCCAAATCCGCCTCCGCATACAATAGGTATAAATTTTGAAAGTACGGAGGTGGGCACCAAATGAGTGCGTTATATCCCTACCCGGCGGTCCAGTATATTCCCCTCGCCTTCCAAGTTCATTTCCGGCACGAAGGCAGTCCATCCCACCCCTTCATCCTGATCGGGTGGGAGATCTTCGCTCAGCAGGAAGCGCTCATGGAGAATTTCGGGCGGCAGTTGCCCGCCCTCCGGGAGACACCCGAGCAGCTTCCGCTCCTGGTTGGCGGGTTTGAACCGCTGGAAGTCAAATACCGTGGTTTTTACGTAACAATCAAGGCCGCTCCCCACCCGTTGATTAGTTTGTTGTCCTTACCGAAATATTATTTTTATAAAGACACCTTACTTTTCCAAGCGAAAACCGCCGATGGGAACCTGCTCGCCGCCAAGGCCTATAAGTTGCCGCCTGTTCGCCGCCGGGTCAGCCGGATTACATAGCCAACAGTTAATGAAAACCGGGGCAGGACTTCCCTGCCCCGGTTTAGATCGGAGGAAGGAACATGGTTAAAGAGATCGCTTACAACGAATATGCACGGGAGGTCACCACCCAGCTTGCCAACGGCGGGGTCTTTTTGACCGTCAAAGACCCCGCCCAAAACCGCGCCAACATCATGACCATCGGTTGGGGAACCATCGGCTTAATGTGGCGCAAACCCATTTTCATGGTAATGGTCCGTTATTCACGGCATACATATGGCCTTTTGGCAAAAGCCGGCGAATTTACCGTCAGCGTTCCCTTACAACAAGACCGCACCAAAGAACTGCTCATCTGCGGCCGCCAGTCGGGCCGGGATACCGACAAGTTTCAGGCCTGCGGCTTCACGCCGGTCAAAGGGCGGGCCATTGACACGCCGGTCATCAAAGAATGCCCGCTGCACTTCGAATGCCGGGTTGTTTACCAGCACGCGATGGAGCCTGGGCTGCTCGACCCCAAGCTCCGGGCGGGTTGTTACCAAACCCCCGATTATCACGTCATCTACTTCGGGGAAATCCTCGCCAGCTACCTTACGGAATAGCCGCCATTAACTCCTCCTTCAGCTCGGAAACGGGTTTGGGCGTCCAACGCCCCCCCACTTTTTTTAACCCGTAGACCGTCATCAGCTTCCGCTGTAAACCGGCATGAAGCTTCGTGGCGGTCGTTTTTAAATCTTGGGCCGGGTTGGCGGCCTGTGGAAACCGGGGATCGCGCAAACCAACCCCACTGGCGAGCAAGGTCTCCAGCGCAATCTTGGCGGCCAAAAACCGGTCGTATTTGTCAATGCCAAAGATATAAAAATCATCCAGCATCCCGATGATCTCCCAGGTTACTTGTTCAGCCTGGGAGTAACGGCCGGCATCCTTGTCTTGGTCGGAGAACCGGACCGGCAGGTTTTTGCTGATCTCCGCCAGATGCGCCATCAAGTATTCCAGGTCAAAAAGGCCGGTGGCACAGTTGCAGAGGATCTGCTCGCCCCTTTTCTCCGCCGCCAACACTTCATCCTGGGAGATTGCCACTCCCAAATCAACACAGTTCAACCGGCCATCCTGGTCAATGACCAGCACTCCACCCTTGGTATCGACCACGGTCCGGAAAGCAAACTCAAAGCCGCCGGTCTTACCTTGCAGCGCAAGTAAGGCAACGGCCACCGGGTTGACCGTAAAACCCAAGTTGTCAACGTTGCCCAGATAGACCATCTTGATCCCGCGGGCCAAAAGCTCCCGGTAACAGTGGCTTAAAATCTGAAAGTTCTGCCCATGGCCGCCGGGCATCGGCAGGGGATTATTGGGTTTCCCGTAAGCGGTGGTGAAAACCTCCTTCGGCCGGCCAAGACTACTATGGGTGTAGGCCGCCAGCATCGGTTGCACCCCGGTCAACACATCTTTGTTAATGGCCACGCCGGTCTCGGCCATTAAATCGCGCAGGTAAGGACTGTCGGCAAAAGTTTCGTACGCCTTCTCCAACTCCCGGTAATTATAGATGCTGGCCATCTGGAAGAGGGGCAGGATCTTTTGCTCCCTGGTTCCGGTTAAAAGCTGGTAACGGAGGATCTCCAGCAAAAGGGCGCGCATCTTCAACTCGATAAAAGTCGCGCCGGGGGTGCCGTCCTCGTTGATGTACGCCGGAACCAACGCTTTCGCTTTGTGGCGTCCAAGCCCAGCCAAGAAATTGAACTGATCTGCACAGATTTCGTACAAGGCGGGACTGAGGGCCACATTCCGTTTGTAATCAAAGTAACTGCTGGCCGACCCGCCGTTTAAAATCCCGTAACCCACGTAGGGATAAAGCAAAACGCCAAGCCGGCTCAGGCCGGCGCGGTCAAAATGGCCGGTTTCGCCCTCCACCCGACAATAGGCGGCAAGATTCAGTGCGAGGCCCCACCGCCGGAAACGGGCTTCCGCGGCCGGCAAGTCGACCGCCACCTTCAGCGGGACAGTCAGATCGATAACCCGTTCCCCGTCGATCCGGGGAAACCCCATCGCCCGGACCGGTTGAAAACGGTCAAACTCGCCCGCATTATAGCGGGTCAAAATATCTCTGGTTAGCCCTAGATCAATCCCTTTGCGCCGCATCGCCGCGGCCAAAGGAGGAGGAAAACCGTGATGATCGGGTCTTTCACCGAAAATACCCATCCCGTCACTCCTTTCTAGGTGAGATACTCTCCTGACCAGGGTTTTTTTATTAGTTCTTGCTGGTTTCCACTTTTCCCTTCCAAAAAGTTAAAATATTCTGCGTAAGCCGGGCTTCCCCTTGTTCTTTCGAAAAATAGGTAGTATAATTGCTCTAAATAAATCTTCATCGGAAGCGAGGTCTAATCAGAAATGTATGAACGGGTATACAACTTCTATCCTGGCCCGGCCACCCTCCCACTCCCGGTTTTGGAAGCCGCACGTGACGAGTTGGTTAATTTTCAATCCACCGGGATGTCGGTGATGGAGATCAGCCACCGTTCAAAACAGTACGAAGCGCTGCAGAACGAGACGGCCGACCACCTGAAGCGCCTTTTAAAAATCGGCGACAACTATAAAGTGCTCTTTTTACAAGGCGGGGCAAGCTTGCAGTTTGCCATGGTTCCCATGAATTTTTTAACCCCGGAAAAGACCGCCGATTACCTGGTTACCGGTAGCTTTGCCGAGAAAGCGGCGGACGAAGCCAAGTACTTCGGCCAAGTCCATATAGCGGTTAATACCAAAGAAGAGAATTTCCGGCGCGTCCCGGGCCCGGCGGAGCTCAAGTTCTCCCCCCGTCCCGTCTATGCCCACCTCACCAGTAACAATACGATCTACGGTACCCAGTGGCACACCTTCCCTGACTGTGGCGATGTTCCCCTGGTGGCCGACATGTCCAGTGATATCCTTTCCCGTCCTTTCGATATCAAACCCTTCGGCCTGATTTACGCCGGCGCCCAGAAAAACCTCGGTCCAGCCGGGGTAAC
This sequence comes from Bacillota bacterium, assembly GCA_012521315.1. Classification (GTDB taxonomy): domain Bacteria; phylum Bacillota; class UBA4882; order UBA10575; family UBA10575; genus Capillibacterium. Next base: position 4,822 of record JAAYMP010000152.1, on the reverse strand, counting down.
CATCGTCATTATCCGTGAAGACCTCCTGGCCAAGGCCAATCCCAACCTGCCGGTTATTCAACGGTACGAAACCTTTGTTAAACATAATTCGCTCTACAACACCCCACCCACCTTCTCTATATATATGGTCTGGCTCGTGTTAAAATGGCTGGAAGAACAGGGTGGCGTAGAGGCCATTCACCAACGCAACCAGGAAAAAGCCGCTCTCATCTACGACGTCATTGACCAAAGCGGCGGTTTCTACCGGGGCCACGCCGAAAAGAACAGCCGGTCGCTGATGAATGTCACCTTCCGTCTCCCCAGTACGGAGTTGGAAGAGAAATTCGTCCGCGCCGCCACCGAAGAGGGTTTGATTGGCCTGAAAGGCCATCGTTCCGTCGGCGGGCTCCGGGCTTCCATCTACAACGCCATGAGTTACGAGGGCTGCAAAGTCCTGGCCGACTTTATGCGAGACTTTCTGGCGAAGAACGGCTAAGCGGCCGCCAGGGCGAAGCGCGCACCGCAAGAAAAAAACCCGGTTCCTTCCGTAAAGGAACCGGGTTTTGTTTATCCGGGAACAATGGCATCGTGACCGTCCCGGCACCATCCCTACCGGATAGTCACCCACTGCCCCCCCCGCATCATATTCGTCGATCGGGTTCAACACCCCGGAAGAACCAATTGTAAAGGCTTCAACTTTCGCCTCTCCCCGCCCGGCATAAAGAAAACGGCCGGATGGATCGACCTTTAAGCAGTTAATATAATCTATTTTTCCATAAAAGGGGGAATCCGCCACTAAAGATAAATCCGAACCGCTGACCGCATAGGCGTTATACGCAGTTTTCCCCGCAAACACCCAACGATCATCCGGCGTAACGGCAAGGCTTTGCACCTCACCCGCGGTTCCAGTATAAGTCTGTTTATGGGTTAGTGAACCGTCGGAGTTGACCGCAAAGACCATTAAGCTGCCGGAAATGTAATTGGCGACGTACAGGTAGGAACCGGTGTGGTTTAAAACCATGTCACTAGGTTGGCGTCCTACGGTAACACTGCCTTTAGAAGTAACGGTCCCGTCAGTGGCGATTTGGTAAATTAAAACTTCCCCGTTGTTTCCCAAGGTATCGGTGCCGTTTATTGCGATATAAAGATAATTCCCTTTGGGCGAAACGGCGAGCGCTCTTGGTTCAGTACCCGTAGGAATAGTAGTAATTAGGTTGAGAGTCCCGGCCGTTGGGTTCGCCCGAAATATCGTGACAAATTTTTTTCTTCATGGGCGACAAAAAGATACTCCCCGTTGGGTGACAGCACCATTCTTAACTGACGCGCCCCGTTCGCAGGCATCTTGATCGCATTGATCAAACTCAAATCGTTCTCATCAATACCATAAATCTCAATAAAATCACCTTCACTCCCGGACGTACTGACGAATAGATGGTTCCGGTCGGGATGCACCACCGCGCATCCGGGCCCATCATTGGTATCTACCTCATTAACCTGCTCCAGTGTGCCGTTGCTGTTGATTTTAAAGACGAAAATCTTATCGTAATTATTGTTTAAAGCGTATAGATATCTGGGCCCGGTTGGTTTTGACGGACTTTTACTTGTACGGCAACCAGCAAAGATCAACACAACAACCAAGATTAATCCGCCCCATAATAAACGTTTCATTTTTAACTCCCCCTGCACAAGTTTTATTATGATTTTACATATAATTTCTAAACAAAAACTAAACACCGGAGGAAAACTAGGAAAAAGGTTTTTCCTTGCCGGCTATGGAACATACACGTTTGATCCAACCACCCAAAAGGAGAGAGGGTTAATTGCTTGTCCTAAAAGGCCAGTACAATTCGGCGCAGATCATGATCGATGAAATTGATGATACTACCCGTCAGCAGATTCAGAGAATGCTGGACCACCCCGCCTTCGCCAAGTCTTATATTGCGATCATGCCCGACTGCCATGCGGGAAAGGGCGCCGTCATCGGTTTCACAATGAAGATGAACGACTATATCATCCCCAACATCGTCGGGGTTGATATCGGGTGCGGGGTACTGGCCGCCCGGTTCGCCGTCGACCAAATCAACCTACCCGCCTTCGACAAGTTTATCCTGAAGAACATTCCAGCCGGCTTTGCCATCCACCACAAATCCAAGGTCGGTGACGATCCCACCCTGCGCCACTGGACAAAGGTGGTCGGGATGGATTACGCGAAGGCACTCCGGAGTATCGGCACCCTGGGCGGAGGAAACCACTTCATCGAAGTCGGCAAAGACTCGCGGGAGAACACCTGGGTAACGATTCACACGGGAAGCCGCCATTTTGGTCTGCGTGTGGCCAACCATTTTCAACGCAAAGCCCGGGAAGCCATGGCAAGGAACGCCGCCGGCCACCAGGAGCAAGACCTGGCGTTCCTCCCGGTCGACAGCCAGGACGGCCGGGACTATCTGAACGCCGCCCGGTTTGCCCAAAGTTACGCCGCTTTAAACCGCCGGACCATCCTCACGGAAATCATCCACTTCTTCGGGCACGAACCGGTCGAAACCATTGAGTCGGTCCACAATTTCATCGGCGACGACGACATTATCCGGAAAGGAGCAACGCCCGCCCGGAAAGGAGAACGGGTGCTCATTCCCTTCAACATGCGTGACGGCCTCGCCCTCTGTACCGGAAAAGGCTCCGCCAAGTACAATTATTCCGCTCCCCATGGCGCCGGCCGCATCCTGTCCCGGACCAAAGCCAAACAGGTGCTTTCCGTCGACGCCTTTGCCCGGGGCATGCAAAAAGCCGGCATCTACACCACCACCGCCAATATGGAAACCCTGGACGAAGCCCCCGACGCCTATAAGGATAAGGATCTGATCATCCAGAACATCAAGGAAACCGTGGAGATTAATGACTTCGTAAAACCAGTCTACAATTTCAAAGCCGCCGGGGATTAAAAAATAAAAAACCCTTGGGCTCAAGGGTTAGATAATATAACAACCGAGATTGACCTCCAAGACGAAGGGGTCATTTTTTTAGCAGCTATGTTTGGCAATTAGAGGCAGTAATGGTTTTTTATTACTTAAAGAGAACGTAATATATTGCCGATATATTAATATAATTGAAGGGAGGGTTTTGAATGAAAAATCTACTAGACCGCATGAGCAACTTGTCCGACAAACAACTCGCCATTCTAGAGGGAGAACTTTCTCGAAACAAGAAAAGTACGGGAATAGCGTATTTACTGTGGTTTTTTCTGGGCAGCTTAGGAGTTCACAAATTTTACATAGGTAAAACTAGCTGGGGGATCGCATACCTATTAATGGGCATATTAGGATGCGCCACAGGTGGAGTTGGAATAATTCTCTCCTTAGACGAGGAATTAGCATCTGCATTGGGTGCTGCTGTTTTTGGCTTAGTTTTACTCGTCTTATTAGGGATATTTCTTTTTATTGATCTTTTCACGATTCCTCGCCAAATTAGAAAACAAGAGGAAAGATTTAAAGAAAAACTGTTGCTTGAACTTGAGAAGCAGAATTATTTAGCATAAAACATGCCAGCTATAGAAAGGGGAAGAAATTGTCAGCGTCAACCATGGCTCGGCAGCCGAATTGCCGGCGTCAAGAAGAAGACACGAAGCACTCCGGGAAGTAATCCATGCGCTCCCTTAAAAAAGATGATCGGTGGAAATGGTCTTTTTATGTGTCAGAAGCATGTTAGAAATGCGTCAGAAACGACCTTTTTTGAGCAATTTTCTACGATTTTTCGGAGCATGTTACCCTGCGCCGTGAAAAAGATAAACCCTGCTTTTGCAGGGTTTTCAAATTTCTTGTTTGGTGGAGATGAGGGGAGTCGAACCCCTGACCTCTTGAATGCCATTCAAGCGCTCTCCCAACTGAGCTACACCCCCACGTCGCGGTGACATTTATTAGATTACCTCGAAATTTGGTTTTTGTCAAGGGGATTATTTCGAAATTACGCCCGCCACCGAGCCGGACCACCCCTACCATAACTTACGGGTGTCCATGACCGCTTAATTATGGTATATTAAATATATTAAATATGTTGAATTCAAAACGGAACGGAGAAGTGATTGTTTTGTGGACAATCCTGACCGAACGGCTGATCTTCCACAACAGCATCTTCGATTATTTGCTTTCGCTCGCCATCTTTGTGGTTAGCTCCTGGGCTCTGCGGTTGATCAAAAAATTCTTACTGGTCCGTTTGGGCCGGTTGGCGAAGCGCCGAAAAAAAGAGTTCCTTTTGTTCTTAATCAACTGCGGGGAACAGAATCTTTTGCCCCTGATCTACTTGGGCGTCTTCTACCTAAGTATTAACCGCCTTACCCTGTCACTGCTTTGGCATAAAATCATCAATAGCCTGTGCCTTGCTTTACTGGTGTTTTTCGGAGTCCGGTTTTTCCTCACTTTATTCCGACGCGGCCTGGACTATTATCTCCTCAAACATGAAACGGCCGCGAGTAAACGCTACGCTTTCCACATCGCCTCCAAATTCTTTTCCGTCTTGATCTGGCTGTTGGCTTTTATCGCCTTCCTCGACAACCTGGGCGTGGAAATCTCCGCCCTGGTCGCCGGACTCGGAATCGGGGGTATTGCCGTCGCCCTCTCCGCCCAGGTTCTCCTCAGCGATCTCTTCAGTTACTTTACCATCTATCTCGACCGCCCTTTTGAAGTCGGTGATTATATCATTGTGGACGACTTCTCCGGGACCGTCGAGAATATCGGTTTAAAAAACACCCGGATCCGCAGTCTAACCGGTGAAGAACTGATCTTTTCGAATACGGACTTAATCAGCTCCCGCTTGCGCAATTACAAAACCATGAAACGGCGGCGCATCACCT
>JAAYMP010000151.1 GCA_012521315.1 Bacillota bacterium | reverse complement strand
TCACCAGTTCCTGCACGGCCGGGATCCGGGTCGAACCGCCCACCAGAATCACCTTGTCAACCTCGCCTAGGTTCAACCCGGCGTCGGCCAAGGCGCGTTTCGTCGGTCCGGCAGTGGCTTCGACCAAATCGGCGGTTATTTCTTCAAACTTGGCCCGGGTCAGGTTCATATCCAAGTGCACCGGCTGGCCGTCAACGGCCGTAATAAAGGGCAGGTTAATATTGGTGGTCAACACCCCCGAAAGCTCAATCTTGGCTTTCTCGGCTGCTTCCTTCAGCCGCTGCATGGCCATGCGGTCTTTGGAGAGATCGACCCCATGCTCGGCCTTGAAGTTGTCAACCATCCATTTGATAATGCGCTCGTCAAAATCATCCCCACCCAAGCGGTTGTTCCCGCTGGTGGCTTTCACTTCAAAGACCCCGTCGCCCAGCTCGAGAATGGAAACGTCAAAGGTCCCGCCGCCAAGGTCAAAGACGAGCACCGTATGGGCGTCGGATTTGTCCAGGCCGTAGGCCAGGGCTGCCGCCGTCGGTTCGTTGATAATCCGCAGGACCTCCAGCCCGGCAATAGCCCCGGCGTCTTTCGTCGCTTGCCGTTGGGCGTCGGTAAAGTAAGCCGGAACGGTGATCACCGCTTTTTCAACCTTTTCCCCGAGGTAAGCCTCGGCGTCGGTCTTGATCTTCCGCAAAATCATCGCCGAAATCTCCGGCGGCGTGTATTCCTTATCATCAATCTTTACTTTATAATTCGTTCCCATATGCCGTTTGATGGAAATCACCGTCCGGTCGGGATTGGCAACCGCTTGCCGTTTGGCAATCTGCCCGACGAGCCGTTCCCCGTTTTTCGAGAAAGCCACCACGGAAGGGACGGTTCTGCCTCCTTCGGCGCTGGGAATGATTACCGGTTCGCCGCCTTCCATCACCGCAGCGCAAGAGTTGGTCGTACCAAGGTCAATCCCGATCACTTTTCCCATCGTCTATTACCTCCTACCATCATCAAAACTTATAAAAACTATATATCTATTCTTTCTCTTTCCCGCTTACCGATTCCGGAGCCGCCGCAACCTTGACCAAAGTCGGGCGGATCGTCTTTTCGCCGAATAGGTAACCTTTTTTGATCTCTTCGAGAATGGTGTTTTCCGGTTGTTCCGAGGGCTCCCGCACCAAGGCTTCATGCAGCTTAGGATCGAAGATCTCACCAACAGCAGGAATGGGCTTTAAGCCCACCTCGACCAAAACACCTAAAAACTGACGGAAGATCATCTCCACCCCGGAGCGCCATTTGTCGGGCTCCCCGGTCGCCTTCAGCGCCAGTTCCAGATTGTCCAGGACCGGAAGAAGCTTCACCAGCAGCTCTTCCTTCCCACTGTCCGCCGCCTCCAGTAACTCCTTCCGGGTGCGCCGTTTATAATTGTCAAAATCGGCAAGTAACCGCCGATAACTCTGGAGTAATTCTTCTTTCTCCCGTTCCAGGTCGGCGATCTTTTTATGTAAGGCTTCGATCTCCTGCCGCGTGGCATCGTCTGTCTGGTCCGCCTGGTTGGTCTGGTCGGTCTTGCCGGTTTGAACCACATGTTCGGTCTGATCGCCGTCGCCACCCGCGTTTTCCCGGGGTGGCGCCGCCGCTTCTTCCGTTATTTCCTGTGCCCGCTCTGGTGCCAAATCGACATCGGCATCTTTCTCAACGTTGTTTCGTTTCACCAACCCATAACCACCTCCATAAGCTAAAAAAGAGAAAAGGCCCCGCGGCGCCTTTCACGACTTGGATAAAAACTCGCTCAGGCTCTGGGCGATAAATTCAACCACCGAGACGACGTGGGCGTAGTCCATGCGGGTTGGCCCCAGGACCCCGATGGTCCCGACGATCCGTCCGCCGATTTCGTAGTTGGCGGTAATGATACTGCACTCATGAACCGCCTCTTCCGGGTTCTCCTGACCAATGGAGATCCGAAGCCCCGGATGGCGCGAAGAAAGAAGCCGGTACAGCCGGTCTTCCTCCTCCATCAGCTCCATTAGTAGTTTGAACTTTTCGACCTCTTTAAACTCCGGATGATCCAAAATGTTAATAATTCCGTCAAGATAAACCCGTTCCTTCTCGCTGGTATCCAAGGTGCTTAAAAGAAGGGTGATCGCCTGTTGGAAGGAGCTGCCCTCGGTTTTGATCTCCTCTTTCACCTCATTTAAGACCGAAGATTTAAGGCTGGCGAAAGGCCGGCCGCGCAGTTTCTTGTTCAGACTATAAGAAACCCGGTCGAGGTCGACTTGGGTGATTGGACAATCGACCGCGATTACCTTTTTCTCAATGATCCCCATGTCCGTGACGAGCAGCACAAGAATATCAGTGGCGCTTAACG
>JAAYMP010000150.1 GCA_012521315.1 Bacillota bacterium | reverse complement strand
TCGGGAGGAGTCCGTCAAAAGCCGGTGCACGGTCAAATTATTTTACCCGCCTGTCATGGGCGGGTCTTTATACATATAGATATAATTTAGAGAAAAACACCAAAAGCAAGCAGGTTTTTTAAACGTGATGGCCAATGAAAAAAAGATGAGAACACTCAAGATTAAAGCGTTTGCCAAAGTCAATCTGGTTTTAGATGTCATTGGGCGCCGCCCTGATGGGTATCATGAAGTCAAAATGATCCTCCAATCGGTCGATCTCCATGATGATCTGGTGTTGACGCCGGCGCCCGCCGTTTCTTTGGAGATCAAGGGGGGGCGGCTGCCGGTTGATGACCGGAACATTATTGTCCGCGCCGCCAAAAAACTGTTGGCCCAAGCGGGTTTGTCGGCTGGAGCTCGGATTTTGCTTCAGAAAAGAATACCGGTGGGGGCGGGATTAGGCGGCGGCAGCGCCGACGCCGCCGCTACTTTGGTCGGGTTGAACCACCTGTGGGGATTGGGCTTTTCCCGGACGGATCTGGAGCAGATTGGGGCAACGCTCGGGGCGGATGTTCCCTTCTGTCTACGGGGGGGAACGGTCTTGGCGACCGGAATCGGGGAGCAATTGACCGATCTGCCGCCCTTGCCATCCCTTCCGGTTTTTTTAGCCAAGCCTCCTTTTAAAGTTAGAACCGCGCAGATCTACAAAAACCTTGTTTTGACGGCGGTGGACCGCCATCCGGAGGTGCAGACCATCGTCGTCCTCATTCGGCAGGGGGAATATCAGGCGATCCCCCGGTACTGGGGGAACCGTTTAGAAGAGGTGACTTTCAACCTTTACCCGGAGTTGAAAGCGGTAATGGACTGGCTGTGCCGTAGGGGGCTGCCGGTAAGGATGTCCGGGAGCGGGCCGACGCTCTTTGTGTTCGGGGCCGACTGGACACCGGGGAGCCGGGCACAAATCGCCGCCGATTTACGGCGGAAAGGATGGTGGACCTACGACGGTTTCTGCAAAGCTTCTGGTCTTGAAGTAGAGGAGTGGAAGTAAGCGTGAGGGGGGATAGGCATGGGAAGAGAGCCTTTGGTTCCGATCAAACTCGATAGTTATAAACCCCTACGGGAGCTGGTTTTTGAAACTTTACGCGAAGCGATTATCAAGGGACAGTTAGCCCCGGGGGAGCGTTTGATGGAGATTCAATTGGCGGAGGAGTTGGGGGTTAGCCGGACGCCGATCCGGGAGGCCATCCGCAAACTGGAACTGGAAGGGCTCGTCTTGATGGTTCCCCGCAAAGGGGCTTATGTGGCCAGTTTCTCCATGAAAGATGTGGTGGAAGTCTTTGAGATCCGGGGGGCTTTGGAAGGATTGGCAGCGGCGCTGGCGGCGGAGCGGATTACCGATCAGGAATTGGAGGAACTGCAGCGCCACTTGGTCAGGTCGTCGGAAATAATCGGCAATGCGGATCTGGACGGCATGGTCGAGGTGGACACCGGTTTTCACCAAATATTGTACCAAGCCAGCCGGAACGAACGTTTAGGCCAGATTATCAACAATTTAAGAGAACAGATTCAGCGTTTTCGCCAGACCTCCCTTTCCTATCCGGGAAGAATGAAGATAGCTTTTGAGGAGCACCGGGAGATCGTTGATGCGATCTCCGCCCGCGATCCGGAGCTGGCGCGGAAGTTGGCCCAGGAACACATCGAAAACGCGGAGAACAGCATAATGCAGGTTATGGGGTTGGAAAAAACCAATCTGCCGACGGAAGGCGCCCAGGGGTGAGGATCATGGAGGCAATCGTCCTTGGCGGCGGGCGGAATACCGGTGCCCTCAGAAACATCGACCCACACCCTTACGAAGCCGGGATCCGGATCGACGGCCGTCCGATGGTGGAGTATGTGATCGAAGTTTTGGCCGGGATGGAAGAGATCAACCGGATTTTGGTGGTGATTCCTCCGGGAATTATCCCGGAGCGGAAATGGGCGCAAGTTGAAATGGTCGAACCGGGCGACAGTATGATCGACAGCCTGCTCCGGGCGGTGCAACATACGCAAAGGGACGGCCATGTTCTAGTTGTCGCTTCGGATATTCCCTTCATTACACGAGAGGCGATCCGGGACTTCATCGACCATTGCCGGCGGCGACCGGCGGACGTGTACTATTCTTTTGTGCCGAAAGCAGTTGTGCTGGCGAAATACCCAGCCACCAAAAGAACCTATGTCCGCTTAAAGGAGGGTGTCGTCACCGGAGGAAATATCTTTTTGGTTCGCCCCAAAATTCTCCTGGACTTTCGGGACCGGATTGAACAGGCTTTTGCCTTACGGAAGCAACCGCTTAAGCTCTGCCGTTTACTGGGGATTAAGTTTATGGTGAAACTCCTTGCCGGGCAGTTGGGCATCGACGAAATTGAAGCGCGGGTCGGAGCAATCCTTAACGTGAAGGGAGCGGGGATCCGTTCCGGATATCCGGAGATCGGTGTGGATGTGGATAAACCCAGTGACCTTTATTTAACCCGTGAGCTGCTGAGCAAGGGACAAAGCCGTCAGCCGTAAAGAATATTTTTCATCTTTTTTACCAAATGTTTATGATTGGCAGGATTTTCTAATCTTTTGTCGAATGAATTATGCGCTGACTTTATTTCCAAAAAGAGGTGAAAAGATGAACATCACAGATATACGGCTGAAGAAGATCGATAATGGGAGCAAGATGAAGGCGATTGCTTCCATCACCTTCGATGACGCCTTTGTCGTGCGGGAAATTAGGGTGATCGAAGGTCAAAATGGTCTGTTTGTGGCAATGCCGAGCCGCAAAACCCCAACCGGGGAATTCAAAGACATTGCCCATCCGATTAATGCGGACGCCCGTCAACTGATTCAGAACGCTATCTTAGAAGAATACAGAAAAGCCGAATAAGGACTTTAGGCAAGCGTTGGCTGTTGACAAATCCCTGTACTATTTGTTATAATAAACGTTGCTTGTTGGGGCGTCGCCAAGCGGTAAGGCACGGGACTTTGACTCCCGCATGCGTTGGTTCGAATCCAGCCGCCCCAGCCATTTTATTAAAGCCCAATTGAGAACTCTGCTCCGGCGGAGTTTTTTTATCTTCAGTGGTCTAAAATAATATTGGCTTCCAATTTTTAAAGGGGGAAACAGTTTGTCCGAATTAAGAGTTGTTATTTTAGCGGCGGGGAAGGGAACAAGGATGAACTCGGAACAGCCGAAGGTTCTTTTTCCCGTCTGCGGGGTGCCGATGGTCCAGTATGTGCTGTGGGAAGCCGAGAAATTGTCCCCTTTACCTCCTTTGGTGGTTGTTGGTTACAAAGGGGAACAGGTTATGGCTGCCCTGGGGGGCCAGGGTGAGTATGTTTGGCAGAAAGAACAGTTGGGAACGGGCGATGCCGTAAAGAAGGCCTGCGCCCATTTGGCCGGGTTTGACGGCGATCTGTTGGTGCTTTACGGGGACACCCCCTTTATTACCGCCCAGAGTCTGCAAGCATTGGTCGATGTTCACCGCCGGAGCGGAGCGGCTGCCACCGTTTTGACGGCGGAATTACCGGATCCCACCGGTTATGGGCGGATTATCCGTTCCCCGGAAGGCCGGTTAACGGCGATAGTTGAGGAGAAGGATGCCTCCGCCGAGGAAAAAAAGGTCCGTGAAGTTAATACCGGGATCTATTGTTTTGCCCTGCCGGCGCTGCGGACTAGCTTGGGAGGGTTAAAACCCCAGAACGCCCAGGGTGAATACTATTTGACCGATGTCATTGGTTTGCTCGCGGCCGCCGGTCAAACCCTGGCCACGGTGAAGAGCGACCGTCCTGAGGAGATCATGGGGCCGAATGACCGGGTTGCCCTGGCCCAAACTGAGGCGAAAATGCGGTGGCAGATTTTAGAGCGGATTATGGCCTCGGGGGTGACGGTGCTTGATCCGGCGACTACTTATATCGACCCCCGCGTCCGGATCGGCCGGGACACCACGCTTTACCCCGGCGTGCTTTTGTGGGGAGCGACCCAAATTGGACCCAACTGCCAGATTGGGCCTTATACCCAAATTTCCTCCTCCGTGATTGGGGAGGGCTCCCGGGTGGTCTTCAGTAATTTAACCGATGTTACCTTGGGCCGGGCGGTGGAGGTCGGTCCCTTTACCTATTTGCGGCCGGGAACGCGCGTGGCCGACGGGGCGAAGGTCGGTAGTTTTGTGGAGATGAAGAATACAACGGTGGGCGAGAAGAGCAAGGTTCCCCACCTTAGTTACATTGGTGATACGACCATTGGTTCGCGGGTGAACATCGGCGCCGGCACGATTACCTGTAATTATGACGGGGTACGGAAATGGCCGACGGTCATCGGAAACGGGGCTTTTATCGGAAGTAACACCAACTTTGTCGCACCGGTTACGATCGGGGAGGGGGCGCTGGTTGGGGCCGGTTCCACCATCACCAAGGATGTGCCTGCCCACTGTGTGGCCGTTGCCCGGGCGCGCCAGAGTTTCCGGGTGGCGCCCGTGGTCTTCCTAGAGGAATACATGGCGGAGGAAGATTGTTGCCTTGTTCAGATTAACTGCCCAACTACGGAGGTTAACATTCACTACACCACCGACGGCACCGAACCGACGGAGACGAGTTTGCGCTACCAAGGAACCCTTTTTTTAGCCAAAGGAACGCTTCTGAAGGCAAAAGCGTTCAGAGAAGGATGGATGCCGAGTAAAACAGGCGTACGGAAAATCGGAGAGTGATTTGCCCTCGGTTGGATCTAATGATATAATATTTTAATGTTTATGGGTATTATAGGTCCAAGATCATCGCAATAGGAGGTAATTAGTTATGGATTTAGTACTTACGGCAACTGTCCGCGAAGAGACTGGGAAAGGGGCTGCCCATCGCCTCCGGCGCGAAGGATTGTTGCCAGCGGTT
>JAAYMP010000149.1 GCA_012521315.1 Bacillota bacterium | reverse complement strand
GCCGTATTCCCGGTTGAAGCGGACCAGAAGATCAAGGACCAGTTTTTTCGCGCCAATATCAATCCCCCGGGTCGGTTCGGAAACCCAAAGGATCTCCGGGTGCAACGAGAAAGCCCGCGCCAGGCAGACTTTTTGTTGGTTACCACCGGAAAGGCGGCGGACCGGTTGGTTCGGGCCGGTGCACCGGATATCCAGGTCTTTAATCATTTTCAATGTGTACTCGTGCACCGCTTTGCGGTCAAGGAGACGCACACCGGGAATTATGGTTGAGCGCAAGAATTTGTTTTGCGCTTCAATGCTGGACAAGACCACGTTGATTGCGATTGATTCGTCCAGCAATAAACCAACCCCGCGGCGATCCTCCGAGACGAAAGCCATTTTGGCATCCAGCGCCGCCCGCGGGTCATTGAGTTTAAGCGGTTGCCCGTCTTTAACGACCCGGCCCCAGGCTGGGTATAAGCCCATGACGCCGTTGGCGATCCCGACCTTCCCTTGTCCGGCCAGCCCGCCAAGGCCCAGGATTTCACCCCGCCGTACTTGCAGATTTAACCCCCGGACTTGCTCGCTGGGCATCTCCACGTGTAAATCTTCGATTTCAAGGATAATATCTAGATCGCTGGGGGGAACCTTCCGGGACGGCAGTTGCTCGCGTTCGACTTTACGGCCGACCATCAGTTCGGCGATCTCTTCTACGCTGGTCTTGTCCCGGGTTAGCGTTTTGACCAACTCCCCGTCCCGCAGGATGCTGATGGTATGGCTGCAGGCCATCACTTCATCCAAACGGTGGGTGATGAAGAGGATGGCAATACCCTGCGCCGCCAGACGTTTCAACGCTGCGATTAGATGTTCGGCTTCGCTTTCGGCCAAGACCGCAGTAGGCTCATCAAACACCAGCAAGCGGGAGTGGGTTTTGTCAATCTCCCGGGCAATCTCCACAAACTGCATATAACCAACGGGTAAATTAGCGACCAAGGTACTCTCATCGATGGCTAAACCCAGTTTATCCAGGGCTTGTTGGCTATCGCGGCGCATGGTGGGGTAATCCAGGGTTTCCATCCCAGAGCCCAGGATTTTACTGGCCAGGTTGGGTTTGGTCCGTTCCCGGTTGAGTTTAATATTCTTTGTAACCGTAAAACCGGGAATCAGCATAAACTCCTGGTGTACCATGCCGATCCCCAATTCCATGGCTTCATGGGGAGAGGAGATATTGACTATTTGGCCATCCATGAGAATATCGCCTTCAAAGCCACCGGTCTCATGAATAACAGGCATGCCGAAGATCAAGTTCATCAGGGTTGATTTGCCAGCGCCATTCTCCCCGACGATCGCATGAATCTCGCCTGGTTTGACTGATAGGTTGATTCCTTTGAGAACGGTTGTGCCAAAATATTTCTTCGTAATGTTCCTTAGTTCCAGAACTGTAGACTCAGGCAACTTGAAAAACCCCTCTCGGTAATAATTATGGCGCCAAAGGGGCGCCATAAGGGAGAAAAGGCGGGGCTGTTCAGCCCGCCTTTTACATCTCCTTTGGTTGAATTAGGAAATTAACTTATTTCTTCCCGAAAATGTAAGAATCGCTAATGTACATATAGAAGTTTCCATTGTCGCTCAAGCGGGTCATCACGATCTCAGTGTCGGCGACTTCACTCAGGACTTTGGAAACCGCGTCGATGTCGTTGAGATCCAGTTTCCCTTCCAAGGCCAACTTGGCAATTTCGACGCCGCCGATGGAGTGGAGGTAGCCGGTGGCAATTGGCCAAGTGGCAAACCGGCCGCTCCGACCCAACTCGGCGATTTTCTTATCGATGGCCTCGATGATCGCCGGGAAGTTACCCTTGATCTCGTCGGTGATCTCCAGGGCTAAAGCTCCCGGGTAACCATGGGTCGGGCTCGGGCAGCATTGCTCCGGAAAGATGGCTCCGGTTTGGATGGCAGCGGCAATGAGCGGCTCCTGCATCCCACAGTTAGTAGAGAAGAGCGCGATATCCTTTCCGTATTGGGCGACCTGACGAGGCACGTCTTCTAAAATAAACTGTTGAGCAGCGGGAAGGCCACCTTCACCCATCGGGTCGGGCGCATTGACAAAGACGAATTCGATCCCTAATTTTTCGCATTCTTCTTTCATCAGGTCACGCCGCTCGGCCAATTGCGCGTAGGACATATGCCGCGGGAAAGAATAGTGCAAGAGGGCAGTGGCGCCCATCTCTTTGGCCAGTTGCGGGATGGTCTTACCCCGGGCTGGCTGATTCGGGATGAGGGTCACGTCCACAACCGGCTCGATCAAGGGCGGATCCTCGTGGGGTTCGCCGGCGATGAAGATTATATCAGGACGGGTTTCCCGGACCCGGCGGATGGCGGCGATGGTGCCGGGAACAGCCTGGTTGATGATGATCGCTTTGACTTCCGGATCGGCTGCCATCCCGGTCACCTGGGCGATGAAGGTCTCTTGTTCCTGCATGAAATTGTCCGGATAAGTTACGTGTTTAATCAGGCCAGGATATTTCGCAATGGCTGCCTCTGCTCCCCGATACTCGTCTTCGTTCTGGGAGACGGTACCGGTGATGAGCCCAATCTTAAAACCGGCTGTTTCAGTGGCGACTTCAGGAGCGGAAGATCTAGTGAAATAAAAGGCGAGCGCGCCAACTAGAACAACCGCTAAGATAATAATAAGAACTTTTTTCGACACAATACCAACCTCCTATGTTTTCTAGTGTATCCGATTATTTTAGAACTGTAAGTTCTACACTAAGTTATTTTATTCGCCAACCGGCGGCATATTGCTCCTTCTATTTGGCTGATACATAAGTTGTTTACAGGTAAGATGAGGAGCAAAGCAACGAAAAAGGGGGTAGACCAGAAAAAGGGCGGCAGGCCAGATCTTGGTTGCCGGACCGGACCGGAATTGATAAAATTAATAAAGGTAATGGGTAAAAAGGGGCCTTGTTGGGCAGGGTTTCCAAAAAATTGATGAGGGATCCGGTGGACGCGCACGGTTGGAAGGGGGAAGGCAAGATGCGGGTGATTATCGACCGGTTTGAAGGGGAATATGCCGTAGTTGAGCTGGAGGATGGTTCTATGGCCTACCTGGCGGCAAAGCTGTTGCCCGGAGCCAGGGAGGGGGATGTGGTTCTGATCACAGTGGACCATGAGGCGACGGCGCGGCGGAAAAAACGGATCCAGGGGTTATGGCAAAGGGTGGCTCAAGGGAAGAATGAAAAAAAGTGAAGATCCGAAGGGCTTTTTTACTTTCCGGGTGAACGCGGCAGGAAGGAGTCCTTATGGGCAGGTAGCTTTAAAACATGTTAAAATACAGCTTTACGGAAAGGCAATTATTGACAAGTTAGTTGGCAAAAATGTATAATATTATATGTAAGAAATGCAAGATAATTATTATTAAAATAAAAGAGGCGTTTATAAAAATCCAAAAGCCAGCTAAATAAGCGAGAGCGATGAATTCTAAGTTTTAGGTGGTCACTTGACTTAGAAGGAGCGAGTAGTGAAACCGGCGCTAAAGATGGTTAGTTTGCTTTCTTTAGAGAGGCCGGTTTTTTCTTATTTATAATCCGCCGATTGGACGGGGAAGACAAACCGGGTGGTTTAGTTTAAGGGGGAAAAATGAAAAAGACAGCTTTATTTTTATCATTACTTGTTGTGATTGCTTTTATATCATATAAAATGATAGCTGATGATACAGCCCTATTCAGCAGCATTGATATATCGGAGACAAACTTGTCAACGGCTGATAATATTCTGAACCCACAAAATAATCTTCAGGATTCATCTAACCTTGAGCCGGATTTTGAACCTGCTGCGACTGAAACATCACCCCCCACCCATACTCAGACACCGGTTTCTACACCGGAGCTCACTTCAACTTCGGTACCCTCTGGTTCTCCTGGTTCAACACCGACTCCCAAGCCTTCTTCAGAGCCTGTAAGTTCTTCTGCTGAGACAACAACCCCGACTGAACCGCCGGCTATCAGCATCAGCCTGGAGGAGGCCTTAAATATAATACCTCCGGAATATCAGCAGCTAAGTTATTTTAATCATGAATTTGCAGTCCGATATGTGGTATACAAAGAACTAAACCCTGATTTTGATTATGAAAAAGTGATTACATACGTCAATATAGGTCTTGATTTCCCGTTTTACTCAAATATAAATACAATATCAGATACAAACCGTATTGATGTGCTGGTCAACAAATATAATAAACTTCCTGACCATTTTGTTCCCCAGCTGGAACAGCTGCCGGCTTCAATATGCGCTCCGGGAACGGGTAATCATTATTTAAGGAAGGAAGCAAAAGAAGCCTTTGAAAAAATGCATTACGATGCAAAAAAACTGGGGCTCAATATTACAGCCGTTAGTACATATAGAAGTATAGAATTGCAGAATAGGATCTGGAACAAAAAAGTTAAATCGGGAAGAACGGTTGCTGATGTGGACAGGCTGAATGCCCGGGGTGGTCACAGCGAACATAATACCGGATTAGCCATAGACGTAATAAAGAACAATTATACGGTCGAAAATACTGCAGAATATAAGTGGTACAAGGACAATGCGCACCTTTATGGTTTTATTATCCGATATCAAAAAGGTAAGGAGAATATAACCGGTTATTCTTATGAACCATGGCATTTGAGGTATCTTGGACCGGAACTGGCAAACGAGGTATATAACAGTGGATTAACCTATGAAGAATACTATGCTAAGATGCTGGGGCATTAACAAGTGGTGGATGAGTGTGCCCCTTATCTGGGCAAAATCTGAAGGATTACAAAGAACGATATGACTCCATAATGAAACGGTTGGTTTCATGTTTCATTATGCTAACTATTAATAAGTCGATAAAGGAGAAGGAGGGATCTTGTTATGAGGGCTAGAAGAAGCATTGTCGCTGTTTCCATTCTTATAATACTCTTACTTGTACTATCAGGTTGCGGCAAAAGGAAAAGTAGTAATAATAATCCGGGAGGTCCAGGCGAGCCGAAAAACTACAGACTTAATATCGTTACCAATGGCTATGGCACCGTTGAAATCTCTCCAGAACTAGACGATTATGTTGCCAAAACCAAGGTTAAACTCCAGGCCAAACCGGAACCGGGATGGTCCTTTAGCCACTGGAGCATTGCGGCAAAGGAGACTCCGATTACGGACAACCCATATAATCCAGACACCTATGGCCATGTCACCGGGCCACAGAAGGCAAAGGGGACTATGATTACGGACAACCCATATAATCTAATAATAGAAGAAGATTTAACCATAGAAGTAGTTTTTGAGTTTTCCGAATCAATACAGGCGGCGATTGATGGGGCCAGTGATGGTGATGTGATTGTTGTGCCGACCGGAACTTACTATGAAAACATCGTGATCAATGGGAAAAACATCACATTACGAAGTACCAATCCCACTGACCGCAGTGTTGTTGAGAAGACCGTTATTGACGGAAGGGGTTCCGGCTCCGTGGTGACGATTATTAACGGTGCTAATGGTGAATTAAGCGGGTTTACCATTACAAACGGGGGCGGAACACTGAAAGATGTTTGGAAGGGCGGAGAATTAAAGCCACATCTGTGCGGTGGCGGTATTTATATTGAGAATGCCTCGCCTACTATTTCAAGAAATATAATTTCAGGAAATATAAATACCGGGACTAGCTATTCCCCTCCAGGACTAGGCGGCGGTATTTATGTAGCTGGATCAAAACCGCATATAAAAGAGAATGAAATATCGAATAATGGTCATATCAAGTGTATAGCTCTTGGTGGTGGTATTTATTTGTACGAGGCAACGGATACACTTATTGATGGAAACGAGATTAAAAGCAATAGTGCTGCTTTTGGAGGAGGAATTACCTTAGACTATACGCACGCAATTGTATCAAATAATACCATTACTGGTAATTTTGCCTATATCCACCCAGAGATTTTTCATTGGGGCGATAGTAAGGCTCACTATTATAATGATGAAGACTAAAAAATTCTTTTTGCCTGAAGATCCCAAAGATGGTAATAACAATTAAATTTTAATTTAAAGAGTTATTATCTAACCCTGCTTTTCCCTGGAAAAGCAGGGTTCATTTTTTTCTCTAATCCCGGATTAACTCCGCCGTAATCTTCTGCTCCAGTTGGAGAAGGGAAAGGGCGGTTGGCTTCCGTTCCAGGCGCGGGATGTTGATCACGTGGTGACTTTGGAGCACGGCGGGCTTCGGCGTAAGGACATACACCTCATCCGCCAGCAGGAGGGCTTCTTTGGGGTCATGGGTGACGAAGACCACAGTGCGTGGGTCCGCCGCCCACAGCTGCAGGAAGCGGGTGATCAATGCCCATTTCAAGCTTAAATCTAGGGACTTGAAAGGTTCGTCCATCAGGAGGATGCGGGAAGGATAGGCCAGCGCACGGGCCATCGCTACCCGTTGTCGTTGTCCACCGCTTAGTTTTCGGGGATAGGCGTCCCGGTAGGCGGTGATCGCCATCTGTTCCAAATAATAATCGATCCGCTCCGCCAGTTCGGAACGGGGAATGTGATCCTTTAAAACAAAGGCCAGGTTTTCAGCGACGGTCAACCAATCGAGCAGGCGCGGCTCTTGAAAAAGATAACTGATGGGTTTGTCCTCCACTCCGGTGACCTGTCCCTGGTCGGGGCTTTTTAGCCCGGCAATGATCGAAAGCAGGGTGGTTTTCCCGCAACCGGAAGGGCCGAGCAAAGCGACGATGCTGTTGGCCTTCACGGTGAGGGAGAGACCGGCCAGGACCCGGAGCGAACCGTAGGACTTGGTAATTCCGGATAATGTAAATTCACTTTGGTTCACTGTTTGTTACTCCCAATACAATAGTCGCTTCCGGATCAGAGCAGCAAGGATCCGGTCAAAAAAAAGACTGACCACAATCACCACAATGGTCCAGGCAAAAACTTCGGGGGTTTGCAGATAAGTACGGGCCGTATCCATGCGAGCCCCGATCCCCCAGCGGGGATAGGCCAGAACCTCGGCGGCGATCATAACCTTCCAGGTCAACCCAAGCCCCGCCGCCGCAGCGGTGGCCAGGTAGGGGAGGATGGCGGGTAAATACATCCGGTAAAGGGCGGTTGGAAAACGGACGCGGTAAAGGCGGGCCATCTCTTTCAGCCTGGGGTCCACCTGGCGGACACCCTCGGTGACATTCTGGGTGATCAGCGGAAAGACCACCAAAAACGTGACGAAAAGGGTGACGGCGTTTGATTCAAACCAAATCAAGGCAAGAAGAATCAGGGCCATGGAAGGGGTGCTCCGGATCACAGTTAGCCAAAGGCGGAAAAAGGTTTCAAAGCCCGGACGTAACCCGGAGAGCAAACCTAAAAGCAGGCCTGCCAAGAAAGAAAGGGCAAACCCGACCAGGCCCCGGCTGAGCGTTGCGCTGAGATGCGTCCAGAAGCCGCCAGAGGTCAGGAGACGGTAGAGTTGGGTGAAGGTCACCACCGGGTTGGGAAGGATGATCTCCTTCCCAACCCACTTAGCGGCCAAAGACCAGACCACAAAGAGCGTCAAGATTGAACCGGCGGTGACCGCCTTATTTTTGCCAATAGAAGCCCTCATCCGGTAGTTTGCCTCCAATCGATTGCGGCTCGAAAGAGTGGAGTTTCACCAGGAAATACTCAATCTCGGCTTGGACCTGGGAGGCCTCGTCAAACCGGAGATTGCACCGGGGAATTGCCTCGGTGGCTGCGACGGCGGAGATGAACAAATGTTTTTCCGCCAGACGACCGGCGGCGCTTGGGTTATTGACCACCCAGGCGCTGGAGTCGGCCGCCGCCTTCAGAAAAGCGCGGACGACGGCCGGTTTTTCCTTGGCCAGCCGCGAACTGACCACCAGCGCGCTTTGGGGGTAGGAGACGTCCCGCTTTTCCAGGCGCACCCATTCTTTTTGGTAATCCAGGAGCACGGACAAGTCCGCATTGCGGGCCAGGGCTTCCGTGATCCAGGGTTCGGGCAAGGTCGCCAGGCGGACTTTACCGGCGATCACCAGTTGCGTCAGCTCGGCCGGGCTGGCGTAGTACTGGATCTGGACATCCCGTTCCGGGTCGATCCCGTTGGCCTCCAGAAAGTACCGGAAGAGCAGATCGGGGGTGCTTCCTTTCCCGGTGATGCCGATCGCTTTCCCTTTCAAGTCGGCCCACGTCGCGATTGTTGTGTCGTGGCCCACGATGTACATGACACCCCAGTTGGTGATGGCGGCCAGTTGAACCGGGATGCCGCGGTTATAAAGGATGGCCGCCTGGTTGGTGGGGACGGCGGCGATGTCGGCCTCCCCGGCAATAATCTTCGCACTCATCTGGTCGGGGCTTTTGATCACGGTATAATTAAAGGTTACCCCCGGCGCGATTGCCGGTTGCTCTTCCAACAGTTTAGCCAGGGAGAGGCCGGTCGTTCCGGACAGGACCATCACATTAATCGGCGTTTCCCCTGCCTTGTCCGCGGCCGGCAGCGGGGAGGCGACCGCAAGGACGAGGATTAAACATCCGACGAATAGAGCTTTTTTCCACATCACAATCCCTCCAGCTTTCTTCTGTGCCGAAGGCACTGCCCCGGACCGTCTGTCGTCCGCACGAAAAAAGCCCGTCCGTGGACAGGCTTGTCTTTATGGAGACGAACACCCTTTGCTTCAGGACAAGCCTTGGCCTCAGGTAATAATTGGTTGGTTCTGTGGGGTAAGGCACACCTTTTCCCGTAGAACTACGCAATCTTATTTTATCCCGCTTTGGAGGGAAAGGCAAGAGAAAGGCAAGCGGAAGCGGTTAAGAATTGGATAACAAGCAATATATGTCAACTATCTTCCTTTATATTGGTTGACAGAGGAGAAACTTTTTGGGTAGACTAGAAACGGTTTCCGGCTTATCCTTTATCGTTCTTACGGGCAACGCGTAACCAGTAACCAGGATTGAGGGGCGATAAGATGTCAGAATTGGGGACTTTGGTTGACCTCCTTGACCGGGGGGCCTTTGTTTCGGGCGAGGATCTGGCGGCCCGGCTGGGCGTCAGCCGGACGATGGTTTGGAAGCAGATTAAGGCCTTGCGGGAACTGGGGTATAAGATTTCGGCCCACCCCCGGCGGGGCTACCATTTGGTCAGCCGGCCCGACAAACTCTACCCCTGGGAGGTGGCTAAAGGCCTGGCGAACCGGCTGATCGGGCGGACCATCGAGTACTTTGATGAACTTCCGTCCACCAACCAGCGGGCGAAAGAACTGTTAAACACGGTCGCCGAGGGGACGGTGGTCCTGGCGGAGACGCAGACCGCGGGCCGCGGCCGGCTGGGCCGCAGTTGGTTTTCGCCGCCCGGCGCCGGAATTTGGCTCAGCATCATTATGCGTCCCCCTTTTTCCCCGTTTGAGCTGCCAAAGCTGAACTTGCTGGCGGTGGTGGCCCTTTCGCGTGCCGTTAAGGACGTCTTGGACTTCCGCCCATTGGTGAAATGGCCGAATGACCTTTATTACCAGGAGCGCAAAATCTCCGGGATCCTGACCGAAGTCAGCGGAGAGTTGGGCCGGATGGAGCACGTCATTGTGGGGGTGGGTATCAACGTCAACCAACGTCTGACCGATTTTCCTCCTGATCTGAGGGGCAAGGCTGGTTCATTGCGGATGGTCACGGGCCGTTTTGTGGAGCGTAAGGAGTTGCTCCGTAAATACCTGCAGTGTTTCGAGGAGGAGTATTTCCATGCCCTGGAGCACGGGTTTGACCACTGTTTGGCTTACTGCCGTCAGTACACGGCCACTTTGGGGCGGCCGGTGGAGGTGGACGACGGCCGGAACATCTACCGGGGCGAAGCAGTGGCCATTGCCGACGACGGGGCCTTGGTCATCGAGCGCGACGGTCAACGCTCCCGGGTGGTGGCCGGCGATGTGCAGCCGATCTTTGACCGGTAAGGCGCTGACGGGCGAAGGTGCTTTCCGGCGCTGTAAGCTGTGGGAAGCGTGCGGGAAACGCGCGGGGGGCTGGGATAAAGAGTCGTGCTTGATCTGCAATAAAAAAACCCGGCTCGGAGAGAATATTAGGGTAAAAGAGCAAAGACCTCCGCAAGCGGAGGCCTCCACCTAACGGTGGCGTTGTTTGATGATAATCATGGTTTTTCCCTTCATTTTGAGGAGCGGATTTAAAAAGGCGGCTAAAAGACGACACATAGGACACCCTCCTTTTGGGAAAAATCTCTGCCAACCCTTTACAAGTTATTCCCTTCATTATATGATAAACATAATAGTGTTGGTACTTAGTCCGCGTGCGGATGATAAAAAATGGGGGTTTGAGAAATGATTCCGTCCGATTTAAAGTATACTCCGGATCACGAATGGGTCAGGGCAGACGGAGACCGGGCCACGGTTGGGATCACCGAATACGCCCAAAAAGAATTGGGTGACGTGGTGTATGTGGAACTACCGGCGATTGGCGAAAAGGTTAAGGCCAAAGCGGAAATGGGCAGTATTGAATCGGTAAAAGCGGTTTCTGATATTTATGCCCCACTGACCGGTGAGGTTTTAGCGGTGAACGAGGAATTGCAATTCAACCCCGAGTTGGTAAACCAGGACCCTTACGGTAAAGGCTGGATTGCCGAGCTTGAAATCGCCGACCCCGAAGAGTTAAAAAAACTCCTCACCGCTGAAGAGTACCGGAAATTGATTGGCCAGTAATGATCGGACGTTTTCTCCCGTGGGCGCCCGGACCGGCCGCTTGGAACATGGCTGTCGACGAAGCGCTGCTCACCAGTTACCTCCAGGGGACGGCGCCGGTGACCCTCCGTTTTTACGGCTGGGATCCGTCCGCCCTCTCGTTGGGTTACCTCCAAGCACCTCTCTCGGCAGCCCGGCAAGCCCGTTGCCGGCGAGCCGGTGTGGAATGGGTCCGCCGCCCCACCGGCGGACGGGCGGTTTTTCACCAACACGAGATTACCTACGCTTTGGTCACCGGGGAACGCGAAGGCTTCTCCGGTTCAGTTTTGGCTGATTACCAGAGGATCGGGTCGGGTTTGCAGCGCGGTTTTGCCCACCTCGGGCTGTCCCTGGAGATGGTGTCAGGCCTGCGGCGGGGCAAGGGGACGCGGTCCGAGG
>JAAYMP010000148.1 GCA_012521315.1 Bacillota bacterium | reverse complement strand
TTCACCCTGCCGGTCAAAGTACAGGGTAAGCACCGGCCGGAAAGGTTGATTTTTGGAAACCCGAATCACTTTGCCGATTTCCCCGGTGTTTAAACGCACAAAGGTACCGATGGGGTAAATCGCCATTGTTAACAGGAAGATTTTTAGAATTTGCGGGTCAAAACCTTCCTGGTTCGACACGATCATTTTAATTGCTTCCTGGGGCGTCAGCCGCTCCCGGTAAGGGCGATCCGAAATACAAGCCTCATAGACATCAGCCAGCGCCACGATGCGGGCCTTATAGTTGATTTGGCTTCCTTTTAAGCCCCGCGGATAGCCGGAACCATCAAACCGCTCGTGGTGCTGCGCGGCCACCGCTTGAATCTCGGAGGAGATCCCGACCAAGAGATCGGAACCGTATTCGGGGTGCTTTCTGACCTCCTGGTATTCGGTGGGGGTTAAAGTCCCAGCTTTCCGCCAGGTCTCCACCGAGATCTTCAGCATGCCGATATCATGCAGAAGGGCCGCCATCCCCAGTTTGTTTAAGTCTTCTTTTTCGTACCCCAGCTGTTCGCCGATTAAAATACTGATGATGCTGACGTTCACCGCATGGGAAAAAAGATAATTATCATAACTCTTCATTTGGGTCAGGTTAAGCAGCAAGTCAGAATCCATCTCCACCTGTTCCAAAAGATCGCCAACCAGCCCATCGATGGCTTCCTGGGTAAACCGGTCCTTGCGGAAGTTGGTAATGACCCTTTCGACCGCCGCCACCGATTTTTCGTGGCTCTCCGCCATCACAGGAGCCAGGATCTCTTCGTTCTTCTCCTTGTCGCTTATTTGCGGCTCCTTAATAAAGACTTCATCAATGTTAAACGAACCGATCCGGCGAATCATCTCCATGGTTAAGACGGTATTCATTGGGAGGAGCGTGACTCCCGTCCGGGGAATTAATACATCTTGGGCGAGGATCATGCCGGGGACCAACTGCCCAACACGAATCGTTTGCACCAGTATCCCTCCTTATGCCTTTTTTTCTTGTAATGCCGCATTAATGGTGATTGTACCATACTTCGTCTCGAGGGGGATCACCAAGAACCTCAGGGCTTGGGTGGAAACGACCACGTTCTTCCCGATAAAGAGGGCCGGGGGTGTTAAGTTGCAAAAATAACCGCGTTCACCGAGGGAAGTCACCGCACGACCAAGGATCATATTCCCCATCTCACAGATGGCGCTTTTCGCCAATTCGTTAAAGGAATCGGTCACTAAATTCATTAACATCTTCGAAGCAAACACTAAAGCAGTCTCTTCCGAAAGGCACAAAATGATCTGTCCGGACAAGTCCCCGGTGACACCGATTACCACGTTCACTTCGTCACCACGGATCGGAGAATTGGCGAGGGACAGTTCGCCCTTGGTTGCTTCAATCTCGGCGACCCGTTTAATAATATCGTAGGCTCCACCGACGAATGGATTAATGAATTCTGCTTTCAAACAATAGTACCCCCTTTATACAGCTAGAGAAATTGCCTAATTCACAGTAAATTAGGCAATCAACCCGCACTGTACCTATGTCCGTTGCTAAAAAGTACTAATTTATTATTCGGTCAAATTCGGAAGAACCCTTTTTTTTCAATCAAAAAACCTCCCGTTAGGGGGAGGTATTACCTATTCTTCACTGATCAGCCCCATGGCGATATATTCCCGCCAGCCCACTTGCCCGGTGACCGGGAACTGGTTTTCCTGCTGAAAAGTTTTGACCGCCTGTTCAGTCCCGGGGCCAAAGATGCCGTCAATACCCTGGTCATAGAAGCCCAACTGCCGCAGGCGTTTTTGCAAATACATGACATCGGCGCCCTTTTCGCCCTTGGCCAACCGGCGACGGCCCATAAAGGGATCGCCAATGATATGGACGGGGGTCCCCACCTTTACCCAACGGTAAAGCTGTTCAACATCGCGGTTGTACATCCGGATGCAACCCTTACTCTCCATACGCCCGATGGACCACGGTTTATTGGTGCCGTGTATCCCGTAGATCCCAAAGGGAATGCTTAAGCCAATCCACCGGGTACCGAATCCCCCGCTCCAGTGCCCCTTGTTGATCACCTTCCAGTTACCGACCGGAGTAGGGGTCTCCCGTTTCCCGATGGCCACCGGGAAACTGGTGAAGACCTCGCCATCAACCAGGACGTAGAGGGTAAAATAACGGGTGTCCACCACCACGCGCAAGTCACCCGGCGGCGGGTTGGTCGCCACCGTGGTGGCCGCACTTTGCCCTAAGGCTTGCCACGTCGGAAAATCGAGGATCCCGGTGGTCGCCAGCCGGTTTCGTCGTTGGAAAGCTTTGACCGCCTCGGCGGTGTAATGGTCAAAGACACCCGAAATCTCGCGGTCATAAAGCTTTTCCGTTTGTAAGAAACGTTGCAGTTCCGCAATATCCTTCCCGACTGCGCCGGGGCTGATGACGGGTTCCGGATCACAAGCACAACTCTCCGGCGCTTCCCCGTGAAGAACTGTTGTTTGTCCCAGGATAATCATGACCAGCAGCCAGCACCAGGTCTTTCCGGTCAACAGCTTCATGCCCAACTTTTGCCTCCTTCTTCGATCCGGAAATCGCACAATCACATATACTCTAGTATTAACGAATGGAAGGAAGCTTATGAAAGGCGGCCGGCTGATCAATCTTTGTCAATTCGGAAATTTCCTTAAGCTTGGAGCGGCATTGCCTTCTCCGGCTTTTCGCGCCAGAAGAGGTACGTCAAGAGGAGGCCGCCGCCCAGGATCCGCCCGCCAATGGTAAGGTAGACGCCGACCACGGGAAGCAACTTGAGAAAAGTGAAAACAAACCCGCCGACCAGGAAAAGAAAGGCCGGATGGAGGCGGCTGGTTTTGCGGAAAAGCCGGCAAAACCAACGGCCCACCAAGAGATAGACCGGAAGTTCCCCGTAGGCCATTAAGACTGAGAAGAGAAGAAAGAGGCCGAGCCCGAGCGGCGAGCCGACCAGCGTCAACACGGCCAACACCGCCATAACCGGCAGGAAAAAGAAGCCCCCAAGGCCAATCCCGATCAGCCGGTACCAGGAAAGCCTGGTCCCGAGGATCGCTCGCCAGCGGCGTGGGAAAAGAAGCAGCCAGAACAGTCCCAGCAGCAGACTGCCTAAAAACCAGACCCCCTGCACCCCGGTTACAGCGGAAGCCGTCTTGGGGGCGGCCGTGCGCCGCTGGCCGCCGAGACGAGCGCCCGGCATCAAGACCGGGTCGGCGCCGGGCGGGTAGGTAAAATCGCCGGTAATCACCGCCTCTCTCCCGATCACGATCTGTTTGGCCCCCACCTCCAGATCCCCGCCGATTTTACCGTCGCAGCTGAAGTTATTCCCTTT
>JAAYMP010000147.1 GCA_012521315.1 Bacillota bacterium | reverse complement strand
TCCCACCGGGGCAAGAGTGCCTGGGTCTCCCCGTCCAGCCGGGCCAGAAAAGACGAGAGCGTCTCCAGATCCAGCGCCGCAATCTCCTGGTCCAAAACCGGAGCAAGCGGGTCAAGCTCCTGACTATGGACGGGAAAAGCCGCCAGGAACAGGACGGCAAGCCACCCCGCCAACCAACGGTAACCACCACGCTTCCTCCTCATCCCCATCCTCCCTTTGTCACGGGCCCTAAAACAGGCGGAGGACCATCTCGAAGATGGCCACCATGACCGGAACCGCCATAAAAAGAATGATGATCTTCCCCGCCAGTTCCAGGCGGAGGCCCAGCGCGTTTTCGCCGGCATCCTTGCAGATTTGCGCACCAAACCCGGCCACGTAAGCCACGCCCATCACCTTGAAGATGGTCGCCAGGTAGTCCGGTTGCACCTGCGCTTTCTGCGCCAAGTAACTAAAGACCCGGACCAACTCGGTCAACCGGCCAATCAACCGCAACAGAATAATGACGCCGACCAGGACCGAGAGCAAAACCGCATATTCCTCGTATTCCCGGCGGAGGATGGTAATGAAGATTAAGGCGGCCAGGGTAATGCCGAAGAAGACAAGTATATCCACCGCTTCACCTCTTAAAAGCCAAAGACCAGCCGGACTTCCTGGAAAAAGCGCTGGACCATCTGGATCGCCGTGATAAAGACCAGCACCACCCCCACCAAAGTGAGGATATAGGCGTACTCGTCTTTTCCCGCCTGTTTAAAAAGGATATTCAGTAAGAGGATTATGATGCCCACCCCGGCGATTTTGAAGATCAGGTCCACCTCAGGTATCATCTTTTCCTCCTCCTCATTTCCGGTCAGTAAAAGACCAAAACCACCAAAGCCCCCGCCGCCATCCCCAAATACCGGTAAAGACGCTCGTTCTTTCTGTACTCTCCTTCCGCCTCCGTCGCTTGGTGTGTCAACCGCGCGATCGTCTGGCGGATCGCTGATACCTGGTGTTCCCGGTCGGTGGTGCCCAGCGTCCGGCCGAAATCACTGAGCACCGCCCAATCTTCCGCCGTCAAAGCCAACCCATCCCGGTTTTGCGTTAAACTCTCCTGCCAGGCCTCATCAGCCGTCAACCCGGCCGCGCCGTTCAATGCCGCCGCAAAACCCGTAAACAGCGCTTGCACCTCTTTCGGCAGCCGGGCGCCGATCCGCGTAAACGCCTCGCCCAGCGGGACACTGCCGTACCCGATCTCCGTCCCCAGCCACTGAAAACCCTGGATTAAAGCGTTCAACAGCTGCCATCTTTTTTTCAAGAGGGCACCATAGATCCACCCGGCCGCCGTGCTGGCGGCCATGACCAACAAGGCGCCGAAGATCCTCATCTTTTCGCCTCCAAACGTTGCCCTTCCGCGAGTAACGCTTCCTTCGTCTGCCCGTTCCAAACCCCCTCGAGGGTCCCCGGTCCCAACCGCCGGCTCAGGAGCACCACCCGTTCGACCAGCCCGCGGGCCCACAACCGCTGCAAAGAGGGGCGCCGGGCAAAATCCTTCGTATCCCACGCGTGCGCCGTCGCGATAAACCCCACCCCCGTGTTGAGAATCTCTTCAATCAGTTCCAAGTCGCCGGGGCGGCCGATTTCATCGGTGGCAATCAGCTGCGGCCCCATCGACCTTAGCAACAAAAAAACCCCTTCCCGTTTGGGACAACCGGTCAAGACATCCGTCCGCATCCCGACATCAAGCTGGGGAACACCCCGGTAGCTGCCGGCCACTTCCCCCCGTTCATCGACCAGACCGACTTTCACCGGGGCGGGGACCCCTTCGCCGTTGCTGAAGCTGCGGACCAGATCCCGCAGCAAAGTCGTCTTGCCCGCCTGGGGCGGAGAGATAATAATGGTGCGCAGCGGCCGGTCGCCGATGGTCAGATAAGGCAGCAACCGGCGGCCAATCCCCTTGAGCTGGCGGGCAATGCGGATATTTATACTGGTCACCCGCTTCAAACGCAGCAGCGTCCCGCGGCCGACCAGACATTCGCCGGCAAGGCCCACCCGGTGGCCACCGGGCAAAGTAATAAAGCCCTCGCGTAACTCCTCTTCCAGCGTATACAGGGAATTGCCCCCCATCAACTGGACCGTCCGGAGGACATCGGGGGCTTCGACCGGCAGCGCCTGGTCCGGCCTTACCGCCGGGGCACCGTCCGCCGTCACCAAAAGCGACGCGCCCGCCTCGACCTGCAAGGGCTGCCCCGCCCGGAGCCGGATCTCCTCCAGCCTTGCCCATTTTTCCGGCGCCACCCGCCGGAACCTTTCCAGCGCCCACCGGACTTTGGGCACCAGAAAGGGCAACACCTGCTCTGCGTAGCTCAAGCCAACACCGCCTTTTTGGCCAAAAAAAGCCCGTCCCCTACTGTTCATAAATATGGGGACGGGTTTAAAAATATGCTATTATTCAGCTTGTTTAAAGCTTGCTTATCCCACCGTCTGCGGGCTCTCTTCACCCTCCTCCTCATCCAGCGGGTAGTACTGTTCTTCAAGGTAGCCCAGATCTTCGTCGATCGCCTCGACATACTGATTCAATTCTTCTTGCTCACCGCGGATATCCTCCAGATCCATGGCAACCTGGTCACAAATATTCAAAAGTTGAGTCCAAAGGACCTGTTCTTTTTCGCCCTGAAATTCCTGGCCTTCAATGAGCCCACGCAGATAAGCGACCTGTTCTTTCAGTTCCATTTCTCACCCTCCAATTCTGATTCTGCCCTTAGTATAACTTGAGGGGAGAAAGGATATCCATCAGCTTTGCCGCTCCGCCTCCGGAACAAACCCTATTTCGACCGCCGCAGATATTCGCCGGTCCGCGTATCGATCTGCAGAATGTCTCCTTCTTCAATAAAGAGCGGAACGTTCACCACCACACCCGTTTCCAGGGTGGCCGGTTTGGAACCGCCGGTCGCCGTGTCGCCCTTGAAGCCCGGATCCGTTTGGACCACCACCAGCTCCACCGTGTTCGGGAGGATCACACCGATCGCTTCCCCCTCGTAAATCTGGACCATCACGTTCATGTTCTCTTTCAGATATTTTACCCCGTCGCCAATGGTCTTTTCATCCAGGGTCAGCTGTTCATAGGTGCTATTGTCCATAAAGATATAATCGTTGTCGCTCTTATATAAAAACATCATCTCTTTGGTTTCGATCCGGGCTAAGGGCACCTTTTCCCCCGCGTTAAAGGTCTTTTCGATCGTATACCCGGTCCGCAGGTTTTTCAGTTTCGAACGGACGAAAGCCGCCCCTTTCCCCGGCTTCACGTGCATGAATTCAACCACGGTATAAATTTGACCGTCGACTTCAATCGTTAATCCAGTCCGAAAATCATTTACCGATATCATCCATGTACCTCCTTAGTCTTAGCATACCCAGAAGCGCCATCCGCTGACTCTTCCTTACCCCATTTTCAACTTTTATATTTTATCACAGGCCCGTCTTTACTGTCGAGGGTAATCTTGGCTCGTCAACGACTTGGGACTCGTCGTCAGATTCTCGATCCCGTCGGCGGTGACAACGACCACATCTTCGATGCGAATCCCACCCCAACCGGTCAGATAGATTCCCGGTTCCACCGTACAAATCATCCCCGGTTCCAGGATGGTTTCTTCGGTCGGGGACAGGCGCGGTTGTTCATGGATCTCCAAGCCCAAACTATGGCCTAGTCCGTGGCCGAAACGGTCCCCGTAACCAGCCGCCCGGATCACCTCCCGCGCCAGGGCGTCCGCTTCCTTACCGGTCATGCCGGCCTGTATCCCGCCGAGCGCCACTTCCTGCGCCCGCCGGACCAATTCATACAGCTCCTGCTGCTGTTTGGTGGGAGCGGCCCCGACCACGACCGTCCGGGTGAAATCACTGCAGTAACCGGCATACCGCGCGCCGCCATCCAGCACCAAAAGTTCACCGGCTTCAATTATTTTGTCGGTCGGAGCGCCGTGGGGCAAAGCGCTCCGCGGCCCGGAGGCGACAATCGTCGGGAAAGAAGCCCCTTCCGCCCCCAACTGCCGCTGGTAATATTCGAAGAGGGCGGCAATCTCCTTCTCGGTCCGCCCCGGCTTCAGTTCGGCCAGCACCCGGGCCCAGGCCCCTTCCGTAATCTGCAGCGCTTTACGGATCGCCGCGATCTCGGTCGCCGACTTTATCCGCCGCAACTGGTTGACAAAACCCTCCGTGGGGGTTAAAACCCCGCATTCCAGTCGCTCATTAAGCGCCCGGTAATTCTTTTCGACCAGATGCTCGCTTTCAAATCCCCAGCGGGAACGCCCCCCCGTACTAAGCTTGGCAATCTCGGCCGCCACCGTGCCCCAGATCCGCGGATCGTGTTCTTTGACTTGAAAGCCGAAATCCTTCACTTCTTCTTGCGCCTGGTCCAAATAGCGAAAATCGGTCAGGAGGATTGCTTCATCCTTGCTGATCACCAATACCCCGGAAGAGCCGGTAAAACCGCTTAAATAGCGCCGGCTTGCCGGTGCCGTGACGACAAAACCCTCAAATTTTCCTTCCGCCAGCAACTGGCGGAACTTGGTCAGTCTCTCCATGGCAACCCCCTCTTTCGCGCTTTCTTGCTTAAGATCATAAAACCTAGCATAAAACCGGCTAGCGCCGGTTCATTTCTTCACACTTTTGATTATACCAAACTTTGGCTGAAACACCACAAAAAAGTTTTTCGCCTCTCCCTCCCGGCGCCAAACCGGCCAAGTTCTTGGCAATATTTACCTGGTCTA
>JAAYMP010000146.1 GCA_012521315.1 Bacillota bacterium | reverse complement strand
GTAGCTCGTAGATGAGTTCGCGTTTACGGTACCGGTTATAATTGTCAATCCCAAATTCCTTGGCCATTCTCTGGAGTTCGACCAGGGTTTTTGCTTCAAAATCGGCCAATTGCATCAGCTCACCCCAATTACACTAGATTTCGTGTTCTTTGGAACACAAAGCCAAAAATTCAACCGCCCCCCGCAGTTCCTCTTTGATTCGCTGCAAAACTTCGGGTTTTTGCTCCGGTTTCAGTTCAAGCCAGGTCCAAACAGTTGTTGTAAAGTCCGGTCCGGCATCGTAGCCTTCTAAAAAACCGACCCCCGTTTCCTGGGCTAAATTATCGGCCAGGAAGACCAGCGCCGCCGCCAGCCAGTGGTTTCTGGTCTGGACCGGCCGGTGGTGGTAGCGGATGACCTCAACCAAAAAGGAGGGGAAGTTCCATTTTTCCGCCACCATCCTTCCCACCTGCGCATGGTTGAAGCCTAAAACTTTTTCCTCAGCCCGGATCAACGGCATCCCGCCAGCCGTAACCAAATTTGCGATCTCGTCAAATTCGGTCTTCAAGCATAGATCCAAAATGATAATCCCAATATCATGCAGGAGCCCGGCGATGAAAACATCCTCTTCGAACGGTAACCCGGCACGGCGGGTCAAGATCCTGGCCCCAATGGCGGTTGCGACGGCATGTTGCCACAAGGCTGCCCGGTTAAAAACTCTCGCCCCTCCTTTCATACGGAAGAGGTCGGTGATGGAGATGCTTAAGACCAGTTCTTTCAGGGTCTTGTAGCCCAGGATGACGATAGCTTGACCTACGGTAGTAATGTGACGGGGATAACCGTAATAAGCGGAATTGACCAGTCTCAGGACACGGGCGGTCAAGGCTTGATCATGCTTGATCACCTGCTCCAGATCGGCCGCGGAAGAATTGGGGTTATCCAGGAGGCCAACCACCCGTTGGGCGACCAACGGCAGCGTCGGAAGCTCCCGTATCCTCCTTTCGATCATGTCAAGGGGGTTCATCTTCGCCAACTCCCATTACTGTTTTTGCTTGAAACGGGTCAACACTGAGGAAAGACACTTTGGAATTTCAGGGAGGGGTAATTGGTAGTGAACGGCACCAATTTCTGCGGCAACCCGGGGCATTCCGTAGATGACACAGGAAGTCTCCGCCTCGGCGATGGTAATCCCACCGGCTTCCTTGATGACCTTTAAGCCATAAGCACCGTCGGCCCCCATCCCGGTCAAGAGGACCCCCACCGTGTTTTCTTTATAAACAGCCGCTACGGAGTTGAAGAGGTAGTCCACGGAAGGACGGTAGATCGCGTCACTTTTCTCCAGTTTGATCCGGGTTTTCCCGTCCTTGTGCACCACACCGGTCTGCAGACCGGAGGGGGCGATCAAGATTTGCCCGGGCCGGACTTCGTCGTTTTCTTGGGCCACCTTTACCTTCAAGGCCGAAAGCGCACCCAACCGGTCGGCAAAACTATGCGTAAATTCAACCGGGATGTGTTGGGCAATGATCATCCCCCAGGGGAAATCCGGTGGAATTTGGGAGAGAAGATAACGCAGAGCACGGGGCCCGCCGGTGGATGCGCCAACGACCACTATCCCGGTGGATGGCACGTCGTCAAAGGCTTGTTCCGGAACCGGCTCCGCGACCGGCAATTCCTCAATAAGCTCGGGCCGGACTTCGGCTGCCGCTTTTACCTTAAGGACTAGTTCATCCTGGATCTGCCATAATTCTTGCGAGGGCATGGCCACCGGTTTGGTCACAAAATCCACGGCCCCCAGCTCCAAAGCTTGAAGGGTATGTTCGCCCCCTTCCACCGCAATCGAACTGACGACCACTACCGGCAAGGGATTTCTGCGCATCAACTCGGCCAGCATCGTCAGGCCATCCATCCGCGGCATCTCCAGATCTAACGTTACCACTTGCGGACGGAAAAAATCAATTTTATTCAGAGCGTCAACGCCGTCGGTCGCCACTGCCACCACATTAATCTCCGGATCCGACTCCAACATTTGCTTGATCAGTTGACGCATAAAGGCCGAATCATCAACTACCAGAACGGTAATCGCCACGCGCGCTCTCCCTTTCTCAGATTCTAGTCGCCATTACCTCACAATTTTTATTCGCGAGATTCCCTTGTGATCCTGCTTTTCCCGGGTCAAGCCGGTCCTAAGATCAAGGCGCCCGGATAATCCGGCGCACCTGGTGCTCCCAATCAAGAAGAAAAAAGCAAACCTCTCCTGGGGCTGGCAGAAAACTGGTGGTGAAGAAGAGCGGTGAGAAGCTGAACTGGTTGGTTTGGGCATGGTCGAGGGGCCGAACCGTAAGAAGACCGCGCTCCTGGTCAATGGCAAGGACTTCCGCTTCTACCCCGATATACCAACCATCCACTAATCGGAGAACGCCCGCTTGGTCCAGATAGAGACGGGCGGCAAAATTAAAACCGGGCGCAATAGGCCGCAAAGCCGGCCAAAGCCCGGCCCGGCCATTGACAAAAACTTCCGCGTCCTGATGGGAAAAGAACCTTTCCCCGCAGCCCTTTGCGGAGAAACGAATCCCTTCCGCCGTGACGTCCGCGATCTCGCCGGCAAGGCAGACCAACGGTCCCCAGTTTTCGGTGGTAAAGCGGACGGCTTCTTCGACCTGGTTACGGCCGGGAAAGGCTAAAACGTTGGCCATGGCTTCCGTCGGTAAGCCAATCAGCACAATGAAGAGAACAACTGTCCCCCATGAAAGCTTTTGCTTCATCGGTTAACCCCCCTTATTCCCATTCTCGGCCAAAATAAAGGGGGTTATACCTCAGCCGCCGCATTATCTTACGTAATCCGTAACGAACGGTTGCGGTCAATCGGGCGATGATCCTGATCAACCGTATCAACCGCCCACCGCCCGGCCTTCTCGCTTAAAAGACTTCCCCTATACTAAAGTGCCAACGAGGACTCCTGTCTTCGGTATTAAGCGGAACCGCATAGTCAACACCAAGATTCAACCCATACAAAAAGAGTTTAAACCCTAAGCCCACCCCCACCGAGGGACTGGCCGAAACGCGCCGGTCCCCGTCCCAGACCCAAGCCGAATCGGCAAACGCCCCAAGGGAAAAAGCAGTCCGGCGGCGTTCTTGGTAGGAACGCGGCCAGGCCAGCAAGCGCAGCTCCACATTGGTCAAGACAAAACCGTCGCCCTGGTACCGGTAGGAGGGATAACCCCGGAGGACAGTATCGGCCAACGTACCCAAAAGCCCTTGGCTGGTTACGGTGCCCAGGCTACTGAGGTTCACCTGTTGAATGCCGCCGAGGGCAAACCCCCGGTGGCTTGGATAATGCCCCCAGATCTTCCCGGTCCGGAGACAAACGATCAGAGAAGTACGGTCGCCCGACCAGTAACGCCGGTAATCCCCCTCCACCTTGATATTTTCATAAGCGGTCCCCAGCAACGGATAGGCCCCGCCCAAACTGATGTAGCGCCGGGAGCCCACTTGCCGGAGGAACGAAAAGTCATCGTGGGTGAGGGTGGCTTCAACCCCAAAAAGGGAAGCGCTGTCCACCGGATAGCGGAAGTTATCCAAAGGATAAAAACTTTCCCACTGTAACCTTAAATCGAAGCGGTCTTCATTGTTGTAATGCCGGCTGGCCAGCAGACTGATCCCCTGCTGCTGCTCCCAAA
The DNA here is from genome assembly GCA_012521315.1 of Bacillota bacterium. Taxonomy (GTDB): domain Bacteria; phylum Bacillota; class UBA4882; order UBA10575; family UBA10575; genus Capillibacterium. The sequence continues at coordinate 1,069 of JAAYMP010000146.1, read as the reverse complement.
AGCCGAGATCCCAGGGGAGTCCGGTGTAAACCGGCATTTGATAAAAGTTTAACCCGTAGGACCAGGAGGGAGTATGGTAGGTATAACCCAAAACCAGGTTGATGGTCTCCTCCCCCTGCGCCAGAAAGATAAACTCCAGCTCTTGGTCGCGGAGGATACTACTCATCTTTCCGTAAGTCGCCGCGTAGAACGCACCGTCGTACATGATAAAGGGGATAAAATACTCCATTTCCAGCTGGGAACGGTACTCTTCGTACTCCATGGACACGGCCTGGGCGGGGCTAGCCTCAACCAAGAAAAAAAGAAGAAGCAGCAAATAAGACCAGCACCACCGGCCTTTTTGTTTACCCATTATTTATCCTCCTCTGGTTGGTAGCGATAAAGCTCAAAATGGCGGTCGTTATAAAGGACAACCAGCAAAGCACCGGCCGTCGGGACCACCTCAAGAACGGACTCGCGGTACGGCCAGAGGGAAACCGCGGTCCCGTCGGTTAGATCAACGGCCGCCACCCGGTAATAACCCCGTTCCCCTGCAAGGCAATACAAGTTCCCGTTCCGGCTCCAGACCGGGTTCCGGTGGTGCCCGTCGTCCTTGGTCAGCAAACGCACTTTATGGCCGTCCCAGAGGTAAAGCTGGTCAACATGGTCCCGGGGGGAAACAAACGCCAGTTGCGCGCCGTCGGGAGACCAAGCCGGATCCGTTTCGTCGGCTTCGGTGTCGGCAATTACTTGCAACAACCGCCCTTCCAGGTCGATCAGGAAAAGGTCGGCATCGCCCTTGATATTGGCCACCACGGCCAACCGGTCCCCCTGGGGAGACCAGGCCACGCCAATGGGATTGGCGATCTCCATTTCCACCGGCGTCTCCGCCCCCGAAACCAAATCGAGCCGGTAAAGCCGCCGGTCGCCTTCCTCGTCGGAGAGAAAAACCAATTGCCGCCCGTCCGGGGCCAGGTCATAAGCGAACACGGTCCGTTCAGTCAGTGACCGCACCTGTTCCCCGTCGGCCTGGAAAAGGTCGTAAAGCCGCCCATGGCAATTGGAGAGGAAGAAAATGTGGCCGTCCGGG